>JBPYDQ010000577.1:0-9250 GCA_051986135.1 Terriglobales bacterium
AGGTTCCGGGCAAGGTTCCCCCTTTTATCCGCAGCATTCCCCTGGAAAAAGCGATGCACCCGGACACGCTGGTGGCTACGCACATAAACGGTGTTCGCTTGCCCAAGCACCATGGATTTCCGGCGCGAGCCCTGGTACCGGGCTGGGTCGGTGCCGCTTCGTGCAAATGGCTGGCCGAGATAAAGGTGCTAAATCAGCCGTTTGACGGCAATTTCATGAACCCGGGATATCGGCTCCCCAACCAGCCGATGAAATCCGGCGCTGCGATTACGCTGGAAAACTCCCACCCAGTGTCTGACCTAAGCGTGAAATCGCTCATTGCGGCTCCAGGGGAGGGCGCGAGGCTGAGGTCGCGTGTTATTCCGGTGCGCGGAGTGGCCTGGGCGGGCGATTCGGAAGTGACGCGCTTGGATGTTTCGACCGATTCTGGCGCGACCTGGCAGACGGCAGAATTGGGCAAAGAGCACGCAAAGTATGCCTGGCGGCTGTGGAGTTTCGCCTTTAAGGCACCGAAGCCGGGAAGTTACACCATCATGTCCCGGGCCACGGATAGCCAAGGGCGCGTGCAGCCCGCCTCTGTGTCGTGGAACCCTGGCGGATATCTCAACAATGCCATCGACCGGGTGAATATCTATGTGGAAGCCTAGCGTAGCGAGTGTTGCCGTCATGGTGGCTGCGTGCGCGTCGCTGTTTTGGGGACAATCGAATTCCGCGCCGCCATTGCCGGCTGGGACCATGCAGGCTAAGGTTACCGCGGCCTGTACGGAGTGCCACGAATCGCGGATCATCCTGCAACAGCGCCTCAACAAGGCCGCGTGGAGCAAGGAGGTCGACAAGATGATCAAGTGGGGTGCCGTGGTCGAACCTGCCGATCGGGACGGCTTCATCGATTACCTCAGCCGTAACTTTCCACCTGACAGACCTCCGTACCAAGCCCCGCGCATGAAAAGGTGACGCATCGGTGTGGCGCGGACTTTCTGTCCGCGACCGGCCTGGCAACAGTGTCCTGGGGCATCTGGAAAAGGGGGCACAATTTGGCCGTTATCGTGGCCGGGCTTTAAACTGGATAGGTGAAGATCGCCCTCGGCCAAATCAATCCCACCATCGGGGATTTCTCTGGCAACGCCGCAAAAATTGTCGAGTTTTCGCAGCGGGCCCAGGCCGGCGGCGCTGGGCTGATTCTTTTTCCCGAACTGTCCATCTGTGGATACCCGCCGCGCGATCTGGTCGAGCGTCCGTCTTTTGTTGCCAAGAACCAGGAAACTGCCAAGCGGATCGCCGAACGAACATCGGGAATCGCCGTGATCTGCGGCCTGGTAACCCCGGCGCACGCCGAGACCGGCAAATCGGTGATGAATTCAGCAGCGCTCTTGCGGGATGGCGAAGTGGGGTTTGTTCAATCGAAGGTTCTGTTGCCAACCTACGACGTATTCGATGAAATGCGCAATTTTGCCCCCGCCGCCCAGCAGAATCTATTCGACTTCTGCGGAAAGCGCATGGCGCTGACCATCTGTGAAGACGCTTGGAATGACAAGAATTTCTGGAGCAAGCGGCTTTATACCATTGATCCGGTCGAAGAACTCATGCGGGCGGGGGGGAATTTTGTTCTCAACATCTCAGCTTCTCCTTACTGGATAGGCAAGCGGGAATTCCGCAGGAAGATGCTGGCCTCGATTGCGCTGAATCACAAGGTTCCTGTGGTTATGGTCAATCAGGTAGGGGGCAATGACAGCCTTATTTTCGATGGCTCCAGTCTGGTCATCAATCCCGCCGGCCAAGTGATCGCCCAGGGAAAATCCTTCGAGGAAGACCTGGTTTTTTTTGATTCCAATACGCTGAGCGGCGAGATGCACGAGCAAATACAGGGGGACGAGGCCAAAGCTTACAGGGCGCTGGTGCTGGGGACGCGCGATTATGTGCGAAAGTGTGGATTTGACACTGTCCTCGTCGCTCTCAGTGGTGGCATAGACTCCGCCTTGACCGCTTCGATAGCGGCTGACGCCGTGGGGGCAGAGCATGTAATCGGCGTTGGCATGCCGGGACCATATTCCTCTCCAGGATCGATCGGCGACGCACGAGCCATCGCGGAAAATCTGGGCATTCGCTTTGAACTGCTTTCCATCCAGGAAATTTTCGCGGACTATCGGAAGGTTCTGCAGCCGGTATTCTCCCTCTGCCCGGAAGATGTGACTGAAGAAAATATCCAGCCACGTGCCCGTGGCACCTTGCTGATGGCATTGGCCAACAAGTTCCGTGCCATCGTGCTGAGTACCGGCAACAAGAGCGAGTTGGCTGTCGGTTATTGCACCCTGTACGGAGACATGGTCGGAGGTCTGGCCGTAATCTCCGATGTTCCAAAGACGATGGTCTACCGGCTGGCACGTTACGTAAATTCACGGCGCCCTGTGATTCCCCAGGCTACTTTGGACAAGCCGCCCTCCGCCGAGTTGCGCCCCGAGCAGAAGGATATTGACACCCTGCCGCCGTATGAAGTGCTTGATCCTATTCTCGAGGACTACATCGAGGATCTCCGCACGCCTGAGGAAATTGCCGCGCGCCACAATCTCGATATCAATTTGGTTTGCGGTGTGATTAGGATGGTCGATCGCAATGAATACAAGCGCCAACAGGCCGCTCCCGGACTGAAGATTTCCGCAAAAGCCTTTGGTTACGGACGGCGTTTTCCGATTGCTGCCAAATACGAATACTAAGCGTGGTGGAATCAGTTCCAGTCAATAGAGAGGAAAAAGGAAATAATGCATCGTCAACTTGCTCGCGTCGTGGTAGTGCTACTCGTATTTACTAGTATCGCTTTTGCTCAACAGAAGACAATAAAACAGAACTCGGTGGGAGGGGCGCGCAAGACGGACCCGATGCCGTCTCTACTTCCCTCCGAGGAGACGGTCAATGCCTTTCTTCACCAGATGTTCGGCCATGACAAGTCGATCACGTGGAAGATCATCGAAATTAAGCCTGCAGAGGCTGAAGGGTTGGCTGAAGTGAGCATTCTTCTCAGCAATCCACAGGGACAACAGGTTAGCACCATTTATGTGACATCGGACCAGAAGCATGCGGTCGCTGGAGAAATCATTCCATTCGGGGTCGAGCCTTTTAAAGAGGATCGCGAGAAGCTGGAGAAGGGCCAGAATGGTGCAATCAAAGGTCCGGCCAAGGCGCCGGTAGAGATTGTAGAGTTCAGTGATTTGCAGTGTCCGCACTGTAAGCAGGCACAACCTACCGTCGAGAAACTAATGACGGACGAACCCAACGCGCGCTTCGTGTTTCAGCCGTTTCCCATTCCATCTCATGATTGGGCGATGAAGGCGGCCGCGTATGCCGATTGCGTAAGCCAGTCCAACAAGGCAGCGTTCTGGAAATTCATCGATGCGGTTTATGGCGCGCAGTCAGACATTACCTCCGCCAATGCCGACCAGAAGCTCACTGAGCTGGCTGACGGCGCGGGGGTAAAGGGCTCAGAAGTAGCTGCCTGCGCTGCCCTCCCCGACACGCGGGCGCGAATTGAGCACTCGATTGCTCTTGGGAAATCGGTTGGAGTGACTGGTACTCCCACCCTGTTCATCGGCGGACGTAAGATTGCGAACGTAAATGGAACACCTTATGAGGTGCTGAAAGGCATTGTCGAATTCGCGGCTGGAGAAGGGAAAGAAACAGCAAAATAGCCGCCCGGTTCGAAAACTTAAAGGTCGCAGATCCGGTTGCCGTCGAAATCAGGAGGTTCTGACTCTACGCGTCGCCGCCAAATCGTACTGCTACCAGCTTCGATACCCCGGGTTCCTGCATGGTCACCCCATATAGGACCGGGGCCACGCTCATGGTCTTTTTGCTGTGCGTGATCAGGACGAATTGTGTCTTCACGCTCATCTCTTTGACCAAGTCGGTGAAGCGGCCGATATTGGCCTCGTCCAAGGGCGCATCAACCTCGTCCAGAATGCAGAAGGGGCTGGGCTGATATTGGAAGATTCCGACCAAAAGGGACAAAGCGGCAAGCGCCTTCTCGCCGCCGGAGAGCAGCAATACGTTTTGTAGTTTCTTGCCCGGAGGCGAGGCGACTATATCGATGCCGCTTTCGGCGCTATTCTCCTCATCGGTTAAGCGCATGAAAGCGTGACCACCTCCAAACAGCTTCTGGAACGTATGCTGGAAGTTTTCGTTAATCTGCTGGAAGGCCGCTTCAAATTTCTGCCGCGAAACGGCGGCGATTTCCTTAATCGTGGCAACCGTATTGTCAATGGACTCCAACAAATCTTTGCGCTGGGTTTCGAGGAATCGATGCCGCTCGGCCGTTTCCTTGTATTCTTCCAGCGCCATCATATTCACCGGGCCCATGGTGTCCAGGCGCATGCGCATTTCCCTATACGCCGCATCCTCCTGGGCCAGCTGCTCACCGCTGACGATGGCTACGCTGCTCTCCCCCATTAATTCATGCGGTTCGAGTCCTAGCTCATGGATACAGGTTTCGTCCATGTGGTGCGCGTCGGATTGCAGCTTGGCGGCGGTAGCCGAAAGTTCGGCGCGGCGGTCACGAACCTGCTCCAAAACCTGGCGCGCAGTGCGCAGTGCCTCATCGATTTCAGTCAGGCGCGTCCGCAATTGCTCCGACTCGAACTGGAGCAGGCCTTCCCGCACCTCGGCTGCATTGCGCTCTTCTTCAAGAGCCGCGACCTGTTCCGTTAGCTGGGCATTCTCTGTTTCGCGCTGCTGTTTTTCCGTGAGCGCCGACTCGTGATGGGTGCCGAGTGCCTGCTCGCGTTCTGACATCTCCTTGACCAGCGACTCGATTCTACCCAGAACCGAAGCGGCCGCCCGGTGCCGTTCCTCGAGCGCCGCCACTCGCGCCATGTGCTCGGAAGCGCTTTGTGAGGCCGAATCGTGGCGCGCGCGCAATCGAGCCAGAGTAGTCTGTCCGACAGCGGTTTGCTGCTCAAGTTCAGTCCGCTTAACCACCAGCGCAGCCATTGCGCTCTCGGTCGCGGTAATCAAATTCTGCTGCTCGGCACGGTCGGCCGCCAAGCGCCGAAGCTCTTGTTGCGCCACCTGTATACGTTCTGTGACCCGCAACATCTCTGAGTCCAACTGTTGCAGCAGGTGGCCAGAGGTCATGGCTTGCTTTTCGGCTTCGCGTTTCTCCTCTTCCAGGCGCTCCAGCAGAGAAGTGGATTCGCCGATCTCTCTTCCCAAGGTCAGGACGCGATGCTCCTCATGGCGGAGAGCCTCTTCCACTTCACCGAGGAGGCGCAGCACATCCCTCAATTCGCGCTTCATGGAAAGGGGGCCTTCGGCCCGCTGCTTGCCTCCCGTGACGGTCACGTTGTGAAAACATTCTCCGGACTGTGCGGACAGGAAAAATGCGTTTGGATTTTCCAGCGCCAATTCGCGGCCCAGGCCCGATTCCGGGACGATATAGCCGTCACGCAGTTTGGGCAGTATCGCTTCCAAGGATTTTCCAAATCCGTCCAGCACGCGAACGCAATTCTTAAGGGCGACGATGCCGTGGCTGGGCGGGGCTTGCACACCATTCTCGTCAACGGCAAAGGAGAATTTTGCTTGCGCATCGTGGGGGTGGACCAGGAAGGTGGCGCGCCCATCCACATTCGAACGCAGGAGCCGGAGCCCCTCGTCAGCCGCATCCCAGGATTTCACCACCACATAATTCAGCTCGTCACGCAGAAAGTCTTCGACCACGCCTTCGTAGTGCGATTCGACTTCTAGAAAATCGGCGAGCACGCCGGCCGGCGCAAGTCCGCCTTGCATTCCGCCCGATTGGAAAAGTCGCCGGACTGATTCGGTGGAATACCCGTGTTCGGCGATGACCGCCTCGAGAGAACCTTTTTTGCCCAGCGTGGTGGCGTATTGCGCGCGCAGATCGTCCAGGTGCCGCTTGGCTTGCGTCTCCTGAGTACGCTTGGACTCGAGCGCTTGCCGGAGCTGTGCGATCTCCTGGCTAAGCCCGGCCAGCCTTTGTGAAACCGTTTCGAACTCTAGAGCCAACTGTCCGCGTTGCCCGCCAAAGGCTTCCACCTGGGAACCGGCTCGGGTGATTTCGTTTTCGATCCGCGCTGTATCGCGATCGACCGCAGCAAGCCGTTCCTCGGCTTGTGTGACTTGGTTGCGCAGATTGGCGGCGGCTGCGACCAGCTCAATGATTCCAACCCGCGCCTGCTCCTGCTGCTTTTCCAGTTCGCGCAAGTCGGTAGCGGCGGCGGCAGCTTCCTGTTGGGCCTGTGATTTTTCCTGTCGTGCGGCTTCGAGTTGGCGGGCCGCGGACTCCAGAACCTGTTGATTAGTGTCGAGTTCGGTCTCGAGGCCAGACAGCTTGTAGGCGACCTGCTGCAGCTCATTTTCGGAATTCGCCGCTCGAACCAGCAACTCCTGGCATCGCTCCTCGTTGTGTCTGCGTCGAGCTTGGGCACGATCACTCTCAATCGTGATCGAGGACATGCGCAGCCGGTTTTCGCGCAACTCGTTATCGATTGCGTATCCGCGTTGCGTGCCCTCGGAATGTTCATTTTCCAGTTGCTGCACGGTTCCCGTCTGGGCGCGTATCTCTTCCGAGATGGTATTTAGCTGAGTGTCCACCCTTGCGATTGCCTCGTTCAGTTGTGTCGACTTGCTGGCGAGAACGATGCGTAGCTTGGCTCGCATTTCATCGCGCAGACGGGCATAGCGTTCGGCCTTCGATGCCTGTCGCTTCAGAGAATTCATCTGCCGAGTCACTTCGTCAAAGATGTCATTCACTCGCGACAGGTTGAGGCGCGCTTCTTCGAGGCGGGCTTCCGCGAGCCGCTTCTTGGTCTTAAATTTCGTGACTCCGGCGGCCTCTTCGATAATGGCGCGACGGTCGGTAGGACGGCTGCTGAGTATCTGCCCAATTCGGCCCTGTTCGATGAGGGCGTAGGACTCGGGCCCGAGGCCAGTTCCCATGAACAGTTCCTGAATGTCCCGCAAGCGGCACAGCCTTCCGTTGAGCAAGTATTCACTCTCGCCGCTGCGGAACAGTCGGCGGGTAACGGAAATTTCTCCCGCCTGAAGGTGCTGCGGGTTGAACTTGCGGCGGCGAATCTTCAGAACCACTTGCGGGCCTGCGCTTTGGGTGGGGATGTTGCCCGCGACCGTGACGGTGGGAACACGGGTGTCAACTTCCTCTGATTTACCAGGCCGAGCTTCTTCTACTGCTCGCTCAGTTTCTTCCGCCGCCTCAGCACGCAACGCCTCCTCATCCCAGTCCTGAGCTGATTCTGGCATCTCGTCTTGCACGTCGACCTCGGTGGGGTCGTTGGCGTCAGGTCCGGTGTACACCTCGGGATCGATAAGCGTAAGGCAAACCTCAGCCATTCCGGTCGGCTTGCGGTCACGCGTTCCCGCAAAGATGACATCTTCCATGCGCGATCCGCGCAGGGTCTTGGCGGACTGCTCGCCGAGAACCCAGGAGATGGCATCGGCGATGTTCGATTTACCGCAGCCGTTGGGGCCGATGATCGCCGCGATGCCCTCACCGTGAAACTTCAGCTCGGTGCGGTCGCAGAAGGACTTAAAACCAAGAATTTGCAGCTTTTTTAGTTTCAGCAACGTCCACTCCTCCGGTTCGAATCGCGCTGAGCGCGATCAGAAGCTACGATTCTGGCGGCTGGCTGGGGCGCGCTGCTATCGTCCCCGGTCGAGGTAGATGCCCAGCTCGGGCATTTACCATTTAGATGCCGACCTCCGGCGACTGCGGACTTGCGCACTCCCCGCATCCGGGGAAGAGCACAATGTGCAGCTACTGTAACGGTCAAAATGGGTGCGGGTCAAGATATAAAACACAACATATTGTGGGTATCTTGGCCAGACCCGATCATATTGGACACGTCATGCCACCAGAACCTAGAGCTTAAGTACAAGGAAAGGAAAGGAGAACCGCGAGAGCGAAGTAAGGCTAGTCCAAGCGCACTTGGAATGCAATCGTAATTACGAACCGGCAATCCTGGATCTGTTCAGGCCTTTTGAAATTGTAAGGTCGCGCAGCCAATTTTTCTTCGCTAGCGACCTGGCAGCCGACTTCATCCTGATCCTGCTGACAAAAGCCGTGAATTGCCTTATGAGCCCGATTCAGAGATGGAGCGACACAGCCGACTCTGGCTGACTAGTCGTCTCCGCCGAGTTTCTCGAAGAACAGGCAGATCGATTCTATCCCCCGGTAGAAGTTCGGAATGTGGAACTTCTCGTTAGGCGCGTGCAGATTGTCATCGGGAAGGCCAAAGCCCATCATTACACTGGGAATCCTCAGTACGTCCTGAAAATCGGTGACAATCGGAATCGAGCCGCCGGAGCGGATGAACACAGTGTCTTTCTGGAAAACATCGCGCATGGCCTGGGTGGATGCTTTGACATACTTATTGTCGGTGCCGACAACGCAGGCGGGTCCTTTACTCCAGACTTTGACCTTGGTTTCAATCCCTTTTGGCGTGAGCTTCTTCACTCGCGCGGTATACCTCTGCAGAATGTCGTCGGGGTCCTGATTCGGTACCAGACGCATCGAGACCTTGGCGGATGCTTTGGCTGGAATGACCGTCTTTGCGCCTGGGGCAACGAATCCCCCGGGCATTCCGTGGACTTCCAGAGTAGGGCGCGCCCAGGTGCGATACAGGACAGAGTAACCAGGCTCTCCGGTCAGCACCTTCGAGCCGACTTCCGTCTTACGATAGTGTTCTTCGTTGAAGGGCAGCTTTTTCCATGCCTTCAGCTCATCGTTCGTCGGGGCCTTGACGTTCTTATAGAAGCCAGGGATAAGAATTCGCCCTCGTGAATTCTTAAGCTTGCTAATGATCTCAATTAGCCCGAACAGAGGATTGGGTGCGGCCCCACCGTACATGCCGGAATGCAAATCCGTCTTGGCGCCGTGGGCTTCAATCTCGGTGTAGACCAGGCCGCGCAGGCCCACGCAGAGGGTGGGCAGGTCTGGGGCGAACAGCTCTGTGTCACAAACCAGGGCGAAATCGGCTTTCAACTTCTGCTTCTGCTTGCGAACGTATTCGGCAATGGATTCGCCACCAACCTCTTCTTCGCCTTCTATGATGAATTTCACATTGATGGGCAATTTGCCGCCGTGCCCCTGCATAAGGGCCTCGATGGCCTTGATCTCCATCCAGAGTTGGCCTTTGTCGTCCACGGCGCCACGGGCGTAGATGTTGTTGTTGCGCTCGGTGGGCTCGAACGGAGGGGTGATCCATTCGTCCATGGGATCAGGTGGCTG
>JBPYDQ010000578.1:0-2946 GCA_051986135.1 Terriglobales bacterium
CGCGTGCGTGCGCTCGGACGACAAAGCTTGAGATTCTTCCAATTGCGGATGCGTGGCAGTAAGCGGATTCGGAACATCGCTGCGAAGGCAAAGACCACTGCCGACTGGCCCTGAGTATCAGAACAGACTGTGTCGGTCTCGATGCTGAGTTGCGGTTGTTGAAGAGCATCGATTGCGTAGATGCCCTCCCATAAACCGGGCGGCATGAAGTGCCCAAACACGGCAATATAATTGTCGGCCACGTGCCGGTAGCCGACTGCCCCCATTTTCCGATAGCGGAAATTATAGCCGGCCAGCATGTTGTTTTCGTAGAAGTCAAACTGCGTTCCGTCGGCGCCGACAACGGTACCCTTGCCCCAGGCCTTGGGAAGATCGAGCGTGAGATAGAACTCGACCAGTTCACGCCGCGCTGCCTCCAGCTTTTCGACCGTGATGTGACGGCGATTGGCGAACGAGAGCATGTGGGCGGTAACGACCCCACCGAGATGCCGCGCCGCTTGCACTGGACCCAAGGCGGACCCGATGGCGAAGATCGTCAACAGGTAGCGCTCGGCGGCCCGTTCCAGTTTGGGTTCGGAGCCAGAGGCTGGTCCAAAGTGCCTGGTCAAGTTGGTCAAGTGTTCGACGTTGATGAGAATGTCGATGAGGCTGCGCTGGGGCATACGCCGCATCACCTCGACATGCAGGCGCTGGGCGGATTCGGGAATGGTCCTGGCGCTGTACTTATGCAAGATCGGCATCCCGTCGGCGCCCAGTGTGAGGGCGGTGTTTTGAGGAAACTGGTCATCAATCCGGTTTGCCATTTCTGTTAATTGGCGGCGCAGATCGTGGATAAATTCGTCCGCAGTCGTCGCCATTCCTGTCTTTGTGGAGTATTCCTGCAGATGGGTTTCGCACTCGTTCCAGGGCAGCAGATTGGCGCGATGATCTGCAAACGCCTCTGAGCCGGGTACGAAAAGATTGCCGGCTTGCATGTGATCCGCAATATACGATGTCAGGCAGACCTCCAGTTGGCGGCGATTGACCAGAGTTGGATCCGAGGGGTGGCGGAGCAAAACGCGCCAGCGTTTCAACACAAATCGCAACCGGAGAGACTCCGCCGGGATCCAGTCGCGCCGCTGGTGGTTTGCTTCACGCAATACACTCCAGGTGTGAAGCAAGGATCCGTCCTGGGTGGCCGCGCCCAAATGCAACGCGTCGATGGCGCGAAGTAGAACAGAGCGATTGTCTTTAAAGTGTTTCCACAGCAGCGGAAGGTAGTTGTTTCCGGTGTAGTTCCTGGCAATAGCGTATTGTTCCTGCAGGCTTTCAATCGGCTCCGGTTGCGTCAATGCCGCTCGCACCTGTCGCCCGATTCGTAACACGCTGCGTTCCTGAGCCACGATCTCTATGACAGCGCCGAAGCGGTCCATGAGACGATCCACGCTTTCGCGTTGCTCCAACTGCCGCTGGAGCATTTCATTTCTGGCCCGTTGGTGAATAGTGGCCATTCTCTTCACCACCGTTCCGGCCACGGTGTCTCGTCCGCGGGCTTTGGCATTATGCAGGAGCGAAAGCAGCAGCGTGTATCGTTTCGCAGGGGCAAACTCTTTCAGGTCGCTGGCATCTGCGGTCTGCGCTTGGTGGGCGAAGTGTTGAATCAGCGCCGGAGCAACCTCTTTTAACTCGGCGCCCATACTACTGAGCGATTCGAGCCACTCGAGATGGTCAATACTTTCCTTTAGATGTTTGCGCGACGGGCGCCGAGGCAGACGCTTAATACCCTGAAATGCGGTGCGGCGTTGGTCCAGGGTGACGACCAGCAATTGATCGAGGGCTTGACGAGCGGCAGTGCTTAACTGGTGGTGGACGTTGTGGAATACTTTGCGATGAGCCAATGCGCGGACGTGTTTCGTGATGCGTTCCAAGATAGAAAAAGGCGGCAGTTCGAAGCCGGCATGAATGAGCTCAGCGATGATGGCGTTGGCGATATCGGCGGGACGGGCCATTACGAGAGCGGCTTTGGAACCGCCTGCTGCTGCCAGATGACGGGCTTTTGGAGACCATGCCAGGATGCCGGTGAATTCGCGAACGGCGTTGCGATGGCGATTGCGCTGTGAGGGCTCGCGCCAATCGCAAGTGACGGAGGGCCCCACTTGTAGATGGATACGGAAATGGTCCACGATGGCGGTGGGGATCTCGTTTGGATCAGGAAAACGATGGAGCTGTTGGAAAAGCTTCAACAGCGTCAGCAAACTCAGGCGCGAGGATGGACGCCGCGCATTCTCGTTGGTGAACGCGATCTCGTCTTCCGATGGCGAGAAATGGAGCGCGAAATACTCCGCGTCGATCGATGAGGGTAGGCGCGGGTAGACAGTTGTTTCGAAAAGGGACAAGGGACTCCTCCTGGAATGGGGGAGGTGTCGGGGGGAGATTTTAGACTAGCACACAGGGACGAAAAGGCGAACAAGAACTGCTTTTGCATGAATATACTTATCCACGCATAAAGATACGTGGCATCTAAAGAACGCTAAATCAATTACTTGGATGGGATGTGCTAATTCTATAAACGTATCCTGGCACGCGGCCTCATAAACCGAACCAGTATTGATGATGATGACCTCCCCGGGCTTCTGCCGTCCGATGCGTCCTATCCTTTGATAAAGGCTGGTCAACGAACTTGGGACGCCAACAAGCACAGCGGTATCGAGGTACGGGATGTCAATCCCAAGCTCTAGCGCACTTGTGCTTACCACGCCTCTGAGCGAACCAGTCCGCAGCCGATCCTGGATCAGGTTGCGGTCACGCTCTTCGTACCCTGCTCGAAACGGCAAGACCTCCAAGCGCTCGAGCTCTTCAAATGAGGCAAACTTGTCGTCGTCCTCCTTATCCTTCTGAATATTCCTCGCGACAATTGAAGAGATTTGCTCAGCCTGTTTCCTGCTGTCCACGAACGCCAGGAAACGT
>JBPYDQ010000579.1:0-4669 GCA_051986135.1 Terriglobales bacterium
TCAACACTTGACTTCAGATCAGCGTAGCTTGCTGGGTCCTGCACTGTGATGGTGAATTCCTGTCCTGGTGCCAGAACGAACGGCGGCCTCCTGTCTGAGTCCGGTTGGGCGACGAGTCCGGTCCGTACTGAATACAAAGCGTGCTTGGGCCGCCAGCCGACAACGTTCCCGGCTTGTCCCAACCCAGGATTGTCCGGCGTTGAGTGCTTCTCGAGTTCCGACTGCCAATCGTTGGTCTCAAAAAGAGCGCAGGAGACCGACAGATAAGTGATATTTTTCTTCGACACGTTCTTGATCACAAAGGAAACATCCTTAAGCCAATCATCCCCTGCTTCAAACGTGGTTTCCCAGACCGACTTGTTTGGGTAACGGTGCCCGTCGTCCTTCAGTTCACTGGTACCTTCGAGCACTCTTTCGATCCTTACGGGATCATTGCCTGACGGGCGATCCACCAGCAGAGTTCGAGGGCTGGTTCCAGCAGTGCTTTGGGCTAAGGTCGAAGGTAGGCAGGTCGCTATCAGACAGAGGAAGGAGATCAACCAGATACGCATTGCGAACCTCCTCACATGACCGCCCCAATTGTAACTGTTGAAATATCAATTGAACTCAAAATCCCCGGCCCGGGCCGGGAACTTGAGTGAAATCGCCTGATTTCGTCAGTTGGCGCTTGCCGCCTTGCAAGGGAGTTTCATAAGACCTATTGCAGCTGCGAATATTCCTCTTTGGCTTGCATTAGGACTGGGATTTCGCGATCGGCGTCCTTCCAAAGCGTGAGGAAATCCTGGTAGGCCGCCCTCGCTTTTGCACTGTCGCCAGTCATGGCGTAAGCGCGCCCGATACCCAGATGGGCGAGAGCAGCGGTCTCGCACGAGCCGACCAGACCACGGTGATCAAGAATCTTCTGAAACTCAAGCGCAGCGGCAGGACCATTTTGGGCTGCAAGGTAAGCCTGTCCCCGTACATAAGCCGGGTATAAACAGCCGTTGAAAGACACATCGGTTAACTCGTACGGAACGCTGGCTTGAAGCAACTCTATACTTCGGGCTGGATTGTTTCGAGCGAGCTCCAGCTTGGCGCGGACCGTTGGTAGAACCACGGACTGCAGCAGCGTACCCTGGGTGAAGCGCTTGCCCAGCCTGTCCAAGATCGACTGTGATCGTGCAGCGTCGCCCAACCAGGCAAAGACCAGAGCAGCACTTTCCTGTGTGTTATAACCCACAATCGGCTGACTCAGCGCTGAAAGCGCAGCTTGCCTCGCTTCAGGCAAGTTTCCGAAAGCGGCCTCGGTCAGCGCTTCTCGCATGCCCTCTGACGAGGAGGCCTCATCGTTATCCGCTCTCTCGGCAGCTTCGGCGGCCCGGCGGCTCAATTCGCGAGCCTTGTGCATATGTCCGAAATGTGCTTCAACTGAAGATTGCAGCGGAAAAAAGTCTTGAGGGGCTTCGGGCTTGCTTTCAGACCACGCCACTTGTTCATCCATGCCGTGAGAATCGCCGGCGATGAAAGACAGCAAAAAAAGAATATGATGCAACGGCTCGGCGTCCAGCTTGCGGTCGAAGGCGTTCTGAATAGTCTTGCGAGACTCCTGGAATCGATTCGATTCCATAAGAACTACGGCGAGATTAGTATATCCAATTACATCGTTAGGGCTCTGTAGCAGGGATTCACGATCGAGCTCGGCGGCCTGCTGAGGCTGACCCAAGGAAGCGTAGACGTTGCCCAAATTGCCCAGAGCCACGTGGTTCCGAGGGTAGCTGCCAAGCCATTCACGGAACACCCGCGAACTGTTTTCGAAATCGCGGGTCACGAACATGTGGTACATCGATTCGATATCGAACCTCTCCTCCTCACTTGTGTGTTGGCGCAAACCATAAGCCTTTGTGAAGAATTGCTCGGCACGCGCTAGTTGGCCAAGGTTGCTGTACATCTCGCCAAGAGCGAGATAACCTTCGGCAAACTCCGGGTCCAGTTGGACGGCATGCTGAAAGAATGGAATCGCAGCATCAGTTCCTTTTTCATATAGAGCTTTGTTGCCTAAACTTAGCGCTTTTAAGGACGCGAGTGAAGACGTGGTTGCCTGCGAGATTGGCACGTCGAACTTTTGCACACTTGCGAGAGACTCGCCGAGTTCGGCACGTAGTTTGCCGGCCACCTGACCCAAGGCGTCGAGCACTGCCTCCTTGTTTGCAGCCATTACTTGCTCTTGCGCTAGAGTATCTCCATTCTGACAATTCACTGCCTTCAGTCCGATGGTGTATTGCTTTCCGATTCCGGCGATCGAGCCGCCGATCCATGCTTTGCCATTGGAGCGCTGGCAGATTTCGCGGACGATCTCCGGGGTGAGCCGAGTGTTCGCGGGATGCGTCATGAGCTGGAGCGTCTCGCTGATTTTGTTGTCGGACAACACATCCAAGAAGGGTGACTGCCGGAGAGATACCGAGAGCGCCTGTCTCAATGTGTCGTCGAAAACCGGGTCCCCGGTCTTGTTGTCGAAATCAGCCAACACGATCGTGTCTTTTTCACTAAGCTTAAGTGGCCGATGTAGATAGACGTAAGCCCCGCCGATTATTGCCAGCCCAACGATCATGATCGCCAGGTATTTCTTCCTTTTCGAACTGAGGTCTATATGTACAGACGTGCTCGCGTTCAATGCTCCAGAGTCTGACACCGCTTCAAGCGCAAAGGCCAAGTCCGAAGCTGACTGGAATCGCTGTTCGGGATTCTTTTCCAGGCAGCGGCGCGGCACGCGTTGCAACCCCGGCGGAATCTGCAGTCCGGTCTGGGAAATAGGCGGCGGCTCTTCATTCAAGATTGCGGCCATCGTCTCGGCCGACGTGGGCTTTTGAAATGCTCGCTGTCCCGTGAGCATTTCGTAAAGAATCGCGCCGAAGGCAAAAATGTCGGCGCGATGATCTGCCGGCTGGCCTCGCACCTGCTCCGGTGCCATGTAACCCACCGTGCCCACCACCATCCCGGGCTCGGTCTCGCTGCCCAAAGTCAGTGCGCTGTTTGCGGAACTGGAGTGCGGCGGCTGCAATTTTGCGAGACCAAAGTCTAGAATCTTTGTTCTTCCGTCTTTGGTGATGAACACATTCTCCGGCTTCAGATCGCGATGTACGATACCTTTCTCGTGCGCCGCCGCGAGGCCGTGCGCGATCTGCATACCGTAGTCGATGGCCGTGCGCAGCGCGATCCGTCCACGCCTGATCAGCTCCCGCAGCGTTTCGCCTTCCAACAGCTCAGCCACCAGATACGGTGCGCCTTGGTGGGTACCCATCTGATAGACCGCCAGAATATTCGGATGATTCAGCGCTGCTGCGGCCATGGCTTCCTTCTCGAAGCGCCGCAGTCGCTCGGCGTCAGAGGAGACAAAAGCTGGGAGGACCTTGATGGCAACTGCGCGTCGCAGGCGCAGATCGCGTGCCCGGTACACTTCTCCCATGCCGCCAGCCCCAAGCAGACACTGGATCTCAAAGTCGCCGAGTCGAGTTCCTTGCGTCAGACCTCTCGGGAGCAGAGATTCAAGAAAGCTGGAATGAATTTGTTCGTTGGCTCTAAGAAGGGACTCCACTTCCTGACGCAGAGATTGATCGTCCCCACAAGCGCCATCCAGAAAGGCAGTTCGCTCCTCCGGCGCAAACTGCATCGCCCGGTGCAGCACGTCGTTCACTTGTGCCCAACGCTCCGGCATCATAGAGTGTGCCCCACGTTCGTGCGCGGTGGCGGCGCCCGTTTCGCGGCTCGGGTGAAGAACCGGACTCGAATCGTTCCGATGAGCCCCGCTTTGCGGTCGCTGATCCCGCCATACCCCAAACCAGGCTGCGTACCCGGTCGTGGATGGAATTATCGCGGAAGACTAGGAAGCGCGCCAGTCCTACTGATCATTCGGTAACGATGCCAGCCGGTCGACGGAAAATTGTTTTTGTGATAGTAGAAATGTCCCACCGAGCGACGGGGCAAACAGCTCTTTCACAGACTCCGCCGCGTGCAGTTCTGAGACGATGACTTACGCTACATCCCGATTGAACTCAAATTCCCAGTGAGGGCTCCCTCATCCCTGCCCGAGAATAATTCAGGCCGCTGACAAACGCTCGGATGTGAACTTAATCGAAAGAACTCGAAATTTGAGTGTGAACGCCTGTTAACGGCAGTTGTCGCCAGTGTGCTTTATGCTTCATCACTACGCAGTTGGATGCTTAGAGCTTAGAGCTATTGATTGGGAGAGCGGTACGTCATGGGCCGCAGAAGGACGGCGAAAACAATACTGAAGTGCATTCGTGTGTCATCCTGACTTTCGCGCTGGTGGTTCGTTAATGAGTCCGCGCGTCCAGGATCAACTTCACTAGGTGACCGAACTCAGCATTGCTGACGATCCCCTTTTCGGCCCACTCGGCGATTGTCTTCGCGTCTCGGACCGGGGGATCGGTGTCTGTGCGAGTGACAATGACCATGTCCAGAGTCGGAATCACCAGGATTCTGTGTCCGTTGGCACCCCTAGCGGAGAACATACCAGGTAGCGTGGCTTCCGTAATGAGCACGCCACCGTACTCCACCCACCAAAGATATTCGTAGCCGCCCATCGCTCCACGGCCGGGCCACGTCACCATTTCGGAGGCATGGGTGCTTTTCCACACCCAGGCCTCGGGCACGATCTGTTTGCCGTTCCATC
>JBPYDQ010000580.1:0-3219 GCA_051986135.1 Terriglobales bacterium
CCGATCAATGGATCCACGTTCGCGTGGAAAGCCGGGAAGACAAGACTGAGACGGTGCGGGTGAACGTACCTGTAGATATGGCCGTAAAGGTGCTGCCCGCGATCAAGAACAAGAACCTCTGCGACGGCAAAGTGCACATCGATTCCGGGCACATCGACGACGTCGATCTGCACACCATGCTGGACGCGGTAAGGACGGCGAAAGATGGCGAGTATGTGACCGTCGAAAGCAAGGACGACAACGTGCGCGTGGCGAAGAGTTCCGGCTACCTCTACATTCATGTGACAGAGAAGAAGCCCTCCGAGAAAACCGCGAAGGCAGCGGGCGACAAGGATTCTTCGGCCAAAAACGCCACGCTTAAACAGTCCAAGGTCGAGGTGAAGATCCCGATGAAAGTGGTGGACGCCTTGCTTTCCGCTGGGAAAGACGAGCTAGACGTGGTCGCAGCGCTGCGTGCGCTTTCGGCCAATGGCGACATGGAACTCGTCAGTGTGAAAGACGACGACAACACGGTTCGCGTCTGGATCGACTCGAAGAACGTCTCTAACTGAGTTTTGCAGGAGGAGGGGTCATGATTCTTCTCGCCAAGGCCGCTCTTGGATTGGGAGCCACGATGGCGGTTGCAAGTGCCTACGTTTTTCACGAAGGGGTGATCCGGGTCGACCTCGACGAGAACCGTGCAGGCGGATCGCACGTCCACTTCTGGGTGCCCGCCACTGCGGTTTCTGCGGGCTTGCGGATTGCGCCACAGCACTGTTTGGAGGACGCCGCGACGAAGGCTAGGCCGTTTTTGCCATTGCTGCGCGAGATCTCAAAGGAGCTCGAGAAATATCCGAACGCCGACTTCGTGGAGGTGCAGGGCTTGCCCGGCCGTGTGCGCGTCGCGATGGTGAGGGGCAAGCTCGAGATCGACGCGGTTGGGGATGACCAGATCGTCCACGTTCGGGTGCCGGCGGAAACCATACGCAACGTGGCCGATCGCTTGGAGGACGCCGCGCCTGGAATCTGAGGGCCTACTTCAGTAGGGGCATGGGCTTTCGCTGTGCCACGAGCCGTCTTTCCATGCCGCTTGGCATGCCTGCACCGCCAAGGCAGCGGCTAGGTCTTCGACACTTCCTTGCTCGCAGGAAAGTACTCCTCGTCCTGGATGGCTTTTTTGTCCCAGCCGGCGCGAAGAAGAATCCCGCGGCCGTTCTCAACCATGTTGGGGTGTCCACAAAGGTAGGCCGTTGTGTCCCCGGGCCCGAGTCCCCACACATCGAGATATTTCCTGATCAGATCGTCGGTACGCCCCTTCTCGCCTTTCCATTCCGGATCTTCCCAGGGGCGGCTGACCGTCGGAACGTACTTCAGCCACGGCGCCTCGGCTGCGGCCTGCTCCAATTCGTCGCGGTAGCCGAACTCGGCCGACCGGCTGGCGCCCTGGATACAAAAGAGCCGGTGTTCGCCGGGCATCGGAGTACCGCCCTTTTTCCAGTCCGTATACACTGTGCGAATGTAGCTGGTGTAAGGAGCGACGCCGGTCACCGTGGCCAGCAGGAAATGGTTCTTTCGCCCGCTGCGGAGGTCGAGTGTGAATCGCCCCTTCGCAAACCTGCGCAGCAGGAGCGGCGCGCCCTTGTCCATGGCGTAGAGAATTGGGGTTAACTCGCCTTCAGGAACGCGCTCAACGAAAAACTCCAGGTTCTTCTCATAAGGCGACGAGCAAATGGAGTAAGGGCGCTCGATACGCTTCGAATCGGCTTCGACGCCCAGCGTGGCGTACTGCCCGGCAACGAACGAGAAGTCGCCGCCCGTGTCCACGTGAAGCACGAAAAGATCATCCGCCACTTCGCGACGATCGACAATCGTGGCCGCCAGGAATTTGTCCAGATTCGTCAAGATTGTGCTCTCCGCCCGTTGGATGTGTCATTCCCAAAAACGATTCAGGCGGGAGCCTCGGATTTGCCCGCCCAAGTTCCCGTTTCGCACCGTCCTCGCGATTGGGATCAAGCCGACCTCACTGATACCAGTTTTACGGCTCGTACGCAATGCGCCATTTGAGGAAATGCGCGGGAATGTCAAAGCAACACTACTCATAGGCGAGCGCTTCGACCGGATCGTAGCTTGAAGCGCGCAGGGCCGGAATCGCGGCGCCAGCAGCCGCTCCGACCAACGCGAGGCCGATCGAGCCGACCACCCATCCCGGCGTAAGCAGGATCGCGACCGACGGGCTGGTCTCTTTGAGTATCGCCTCGGTCAAAAAGGTAACGGCGATGCCAACAAGGCTGCCGACGATCGTCAAAACCACGATCTCTCCGAGAAGCATCTTCACCACGTCGAATCGGGAAAAACCCAGCGCCTTCAAGATTCCGATTTCGCGCGTCCGCTCCATCACAAGCGTGTGCATGTTCAGAAGCACGACCAGAAAGCTGATCACAATCCCAAGACCGACCATCGTTCGAATGAAGGGTTTTAATTCCGGAAGATTCGACGAGCTCATCAGGGTCACGTACTCGGACATCGAACGGATGCGGTTCTGCGGATTCAACTTGAGTATCTCCTCGCGCGTGCCTTCCGTGTCCCCCCTGCTCCGCACGAAAAACATCGAGACGCGCTTGTCGGCTCCGACCATGTCCTGGCCCGTCTTCAGCGGAATGAAAAATCTCGCTCCCTTTCCGTGTGCAACGATCCCGCAAACGCGGAATTGGTGATTCACGAGCGTGACCGTATCGCCTACCTTTAGATGGCGAGTTTGCGCGACAACGTCGTCGCCAATAACATCGTCGGGCTCCTGGAACGCGTGCCCCGAGCGGAAAATGAATCCCTGGCTCAAAGCGTTGAAGCGCTTGTAGTCGATGCCGTAAATGATCATCAGCGTTTTTGGGTCGCTAATGATGAGCGTCGGTGCCACCTCATCGACGCCGGGCAGGCTTTCAATCTGCTCGCCAAGCGACTCCGGCATCACCGCGCTCGAGAACGCAAAGAAAATAGAAGAGTTGGGCGGTTGCACCAGCAGATCGGCGCCGACACCTTCGACGCGTTTACCCCATTCCCAGAGCACGCCGGAGGTAAGTCCGACAATCATGAGGACCAGCACGACTTGAATCGCAATCGCGAGAATGGTCAACGAGCAGCGCAACGGCCGCGCAGTCAGGTTGCCCCAGAACATCTGGATAAGTGAAAAAGGTCCTTCGCTCGAATCCGCCATGAAGAAATCCGTCCTAACAACTTTACCAT
>JBPYDQ010000581.1:0-2664 GCA_051986135.1 Terriglobales bacterium
GGTTTTAGTTCTTAACCTCCGAGGGAATATCGCCTGACATTCACGCAGTTCGCCGCAAAGAGGCGGTTGCGGCTGAACGCTTTGGACCTGAACAAGGATGGGCTGGTAACGCAGGTTGGCACCAGGCTTTCACGGAAAACGAGAAGATCGCAATTGCCCCACGGCATCGAATACGCGCAGCCATCGTGGAGCGAGTTTCGCCTCCGATGAAGAAAATCGGTCCGCCTACGGTTGCAAACACGTGCTGCCGGTGTGCCGCGCAATCGACTTCTAGTCATAGTAAAGCGGCGCAAACTGGAATTTAGAAAATCCTGTAAGATCTCCGATGAGCTTTTGCTAAGACACATCTCCGGCTACGATGAGAGCGACCTATCTGGCTTGCTGCTGAAAATTAGCTTGCTTCGGATCGCATGGAGTGGCGCTGACGGCAGTAACCCCGACAGCGATGCCGCTGCTAATCACTGCAAGCGAGTAACCGCATTCAAACCGAGACGGTGCAGAAGACTATGGCTTAGGATTCGAAGCGAAGTAAAAGAAGAAGGACAAGAAATCTGCGTCTGACAAAAGCGTGGCTGAGTAGAAGCAACGTTCGACAATGGACGGAGGCAATGGTCTCCCGCACTTCCTTTCAAGACCTGACGCAACCAGGGTCGATGCCGTGCTCAACCCTTACCACACTGAGGCTTCTTGTTCTGCGCACTTAATGAAGGGGCCGGTTGGCTTCTTAAAGGGTCGCCGGAGGGCCCCTGGCAGCGCCATAGACCGGTGCTCCTTATTTTTGCGATAATCCGAACACTCGGCAGGTTTCATTCGAGTGTCCCGCCACGTCTGCTTAGCTCGTGGCCATTAGTAGCCCTGAAGGTTCGGAATGCGCTTCATTCCTGATGTTCCTGTGTTTCGGCAGCTTAATTTATCCCTGATTTTTGCTACAACGATCCTTTTCTTGCTTGCTGGGTCAAACCTGTGGGCGCAGAACCCTAACGGTACTTTGCGAGGAGAAGTTCAGGACACGAGCGGTGCACGGATTGCTGGTGCCACGGTGAAGGCCACCGCCACAAGAGCTTCTCTGACCCGTGAGGTGACCTCTAACAGTCGCGGCGAATTCCGGCTTGAAGGTCTCTTGCCCGGCCAGTACCGTGTGGCCGTCACCGCAGTGGGATTCACGACCGCCTTTGACCAGGTGGACGTTTCAGTGAGTCAGGTGCGCGATATCGCGGTCGTCTTGAAGCCCCACACCTCCTCTGAAACAATCAACGTTCCAGCAGGGGCGTCCTCTATCACCACGGAGCCCATTGATACGGCGAGTGCAGTCCGCGGCGGCATAGTGACCAGCGGGGATCTGGTGACAATTCCCCTTGCATCACGCAGTTTTGCCAACATCGCCTATCTTGTGCCTGGAACAGAACCGGTGGAACCTTCAGACCCTACGAAAGCGCGTATAACTGCCATCTCCACCGGCGGCAGTTCCGGCTTGAATAATGGACTGTCCGTCGACGGAGCGGACAATTCCGATGACTGGATTGGCGGCTTTTTGCAGAACTTCTCTACCGATGGCATAGAGGAATTTGCCTTTCGGACGGCCAACGCAGAAGCCGATACGGGCGCAACAACGGCTGGTTCTGTGGTTATCACTACCAAACATGGAACAAACGACTGGCATGGTGATGCGGCGTTTTACGAGCGCGCGGCGTCGCTCAACGCCCGTTTTCCGATTGAAAATCCCGCGGAGACATGTACCCTGCAAGGGTGTCAGCACAATCCCAAGCAGCCGTTTTCGCGGCAGAATTATGTCGGCACCATGGGCGGCCCCCTCAAGAAAGACAAACAGTGGTTCTTTGGTT
This sequence comes from Terriglobales bacterium, assembly GCA_051986135.1. Lineage (GTDB taxonomy): Bacteria > Acidobacteriota > Terriglobia > Terriglobales > Acidobacteriaceae > Gp1-AA122. The sequence goes on from JBPYDQ010000581.1 coordinate 1,842, forward strand.
CATTCGAGCACGTGCATGAAAATGCGAGCCTTGCTTATAGTCTCTCGAGCATCGCCCAGTTCGACGCGCTGGCGCAGTTAGCCGCCGGGGGGCTGATCGATGTTAATGGTACGAAGATCTCATCGATCGAAGTACCGTCTAGCGTGCCGATTCCGTTTCGCGATTACATCGGTTCGCTGCGTTTTGACTGGCAACAATCGTCGAGATCGCTTTGGTTCTTGCGTACCTCGCTCGACACCTACACCACCCACAATGCTCTGGTACAACAAGCCACACTCCCTTCGACGGGTTTGACGACGCATAACAATTATTGGAACACAGTAATCAATAACTCTTACTCGTTTTCCCCGAGTTGGCTGAGTACCTTGGTGGTTGCCGCCAGCGGACTGCACCTGACCCAGACGCGCAACTCGAACCTGGGCTTCGCCTTGGACTTTCCATTCAGCTCCACGACACTGACCGCATCCGGTCTAGAGACCTATGGGGACAACCAGTTTCAAACGCCCATCACCCTGTTCCCTTCGCTGCGCAACCAAGAGAAATACCAATTCCGCTACGACGTGAACCACATTGCGGGCAGTCATGCTCCGAAATTCGGGATCGATATCATTCACGAGCCAGTGCTGAGCGGGGCGTTCCCCGCAAATCAAGAGACAGCGGTTACCTTTCCTCAGAACCCTGCTTATTACCTGGGTAATTCCGCTCAGTTTCTTGCCACCCTAGCATCTGGAGCAGTCACAACACATGCCGGTGATGGCAGCTTCTCACAGAACGTGCAGCGGCTGGCGCTCTACGCACAGGACGGCTGGCGAGTCTCCTCTCA
>JBPYDQ010000582.1:0-3365 GCA_051986135.1 Terriglobales bacterium
GTCGAGTGCAAGAACTGGCAACAGTGACAGCAACCTTGCGGTGTTAGTCTTTACACGCGTCTTCTCACAGGATTGCCTCAAACCTTAATACTTCTTTGAAGAGCACGAAAAGCAAACCAATAATCACTACGATACCGACGACGAGCACCGACTGACTCAATACATCAGGGCTCATGAGGTCTGCGGGATGAATGTGGTGGGCGTGTCGCATTTTCCTGCCTCTACCCCTAGTATCCAGCAAAGACTCGTGCAATGGAACTATGAGGGATGACAGGTTCCACGCTCTAGGCCCGTAGCTTCCAACTGGCTCCGAGTCACCGCGGAAGATGTGGCGAATATCAGGATTAGTTTTGGCTAGCTTAGGGGGTTGCATGGATGGCAGAACCGAAGTGTGCGAGCTATAGTGGCGATAGCTTAACGATTGTCTTCCAAGTTTGCCCCAATCTCTCTCCCCGTTGGGGCGTTTTTCATTTGGCGCATGTTGGCGCTTCTTGTTGCAACATTTCATATGATAAGTTTGCGTGCTTCTTCCCACTTTTCACTAGAGCGTGTTTCAAAAATACCTCCGAAGCGTGATCCAGAAACAGGCAAGGTAGAAGAACGCATAGTAGATGGAGAGTAGGTGTTCATGACGAACCAGCAATCTGCGAAACTGGCCGAACCAGGCGTTGGTTCGTTCGATGATCCAGCGACGCTTGTAGCGGCGGAGTTTGCGTCCATCTTCGTAGCGCCGTTTCTTGTTGTTCTTGCGATAGGGGGCAATCATTTCGATGTTCCGCTTGCGCAAGCGCCGCCGCAGGGGATCGGAATCATAGCCGGCGTCGGCGATCACGCGCTCCGGCTTCTGTCGCGGACGACCTCGCGGTTGCGGCACCGAGACCGTTGCCAGCGTGGCTTCCGCAAGCGTAACTTCTGCCGGAGAGGCACTTTCCAGCCGAACTCCCAGCGGAATACCTTCACCGTCTGCCAGTACCATCCACTTCGTTCCCTTGCCGCGCTTCGTTTTCCCGACCCCACAGCCCCCTTTTTAGCCGGGGCGAAACTGCCGTCCAAGAAACTCTCGTCCCAGCGCAGCAGCCCGTTTTCATCCAGCGCCCCCAGCAGGGTGCGCCAAGCCTCCAACCAAACCCCTTGCTCTTGCCAGCGTTGCAACCGCCGCCAGCAGGTTGCAGACGAGGGGAACTCGTCGGGGAGAAATCGCCACGCCGCCCCCGTCTGCAGAATCCAGAGAATGCCCTCCAGACACGCTCGATTCGGGGCTGGAGGCCGACCCCGTTTGTCGGCTCGTCGCTTGCGCCGGGGAAACAAAGGCGCAATTAGGTCCCACTGCTCATTTGTTAACAGCCTCTGCCGGTTCTTCATAGCAGAAGCTCAACCCACAACCGCACTTACACGTAAGTACCTAATGTGAGGCCGAATCTATTTTTGAAACACGCTCTAGTCATTTCCACAATTCTTCCGAACAGCATTCGTTTCGGCGTGGCCCTTGTGTATCTAATTGTTCTTCTTGGGGAGACTTATGCCGATTCAATGTCAGATCCACCACCACTACACTTTTACCGATCAACTCATCTGCGTAATATGTCGCGAACCTGTCGATCTTAGGACAGCCAAGGCCGATGGTGACGCCAAGGCAGTGCACAAGGAATGCTGTGTTCAGAAAACCATTCGCGCTGAGCCCAACAGACGTTAGTAGTAAATCAGCTTACGACGAACGACAGGTCCGAGCCTAAATTCTTCGTCTGACCTAGAACGGTCGGCAACGGTCTGCTCAGTCCAGTTGCCATATTGATCGTACTGGTACGTATATTGTGTTTCGTGGGTAGTGGGTGGTCCGGCTAGTTTAGGCTGCCCAAGGGGAATGGGAACCCCGGCTCCTATGAGGGTCTAAACAGTACCCGGTGTCCTGAACGTAGTCGTACTCTACGAAGCCTTGTCACCGTGGTCGTTCAGGTGGTAAGTGTCACCTGCTCAGTCCCTGGCCCGGTGCTTTGGTGCTGTTCCATTACGTGTCCGTGTTCGTCGTAAACGTAGGAGATAGCTCTGTTGTGATCCTCGGCGATAATTGTGCTGAAAGTCTTCCGTTGTTCTGGATTTAGCTTCGACCGCAGGTCTTCGGGAAGGTTTTCCGCAGGAGCATCCGCGGCTTGCTCCTCTGCGATCACACGACATTCCGAATCGAACTTCCGCACAATGTGGGCCAGGAGCTTCAGCATCGCGGAGCTGCGCACCGGTCGCCACTCCCTGTTCGTTGTACAACTTGGTGACGGTACCGCCAGGAGAAGGCGTAAACCCCAAGTCAGTATTCTCCCAAGGGATATAGGCTGGATTTACGAAACCTCGAGGAGGCGAGTCGAAGCTCTCAATGACGGACTTGCGTCCCTTGTCGTCGTGCTGGTAGTTAATTTGGACCTTATCACCCGCCTTCAGTCCCACCAGCCTTCGTGCTTCGTCGTACAAGTAGGCTATCTCAGAAATGTTGGTGGACCCCGCGTTACCGCTTGCGGTTTTGAAGAGATGCCCATCGGAGTAGTAGGTGTAGCTCGTTACCCATTCCGATCCGAAGTTCTTCGTTCGCTCTTCCAGAATCCTGCCATCGGGTGTGTACGTCCTGGTGGTGGTCTCATCGACCACTGTGTTGACCCGACCTCGCAAGCCCGCTTTGTCGCGGTCCGACAAGGAAGCACGTGCTTCGGGTGATTGTTGTGCGAAAGCAAACCACGTAGGGAAAGCCACCAGTATCAAGATGCTGGCGAGAGAGAGGAATCGATGGTACATTGCAGACCTCCCGAAGGCCGGCCGCACTTCCTGCTCGCATCCGATGTGACCCGCGGCCGCCATCGCACCACCTGCCTAGTCTGACAGTTGTATTTGGGCGAGCCGCGCCCGATGTTAAGCGAGAGCGACAAGAAATGCTAGAAGCAAAACTGGCGGGCGGAGTTTTTGCGCCCCGTCCACTAAGACTAGCAATCTATTTGCGTCGATTCAATCGCTAAGGAGTACCCTATGAAATTCAGATGGCTGACAATCGCAATCGGATTGGCAGCGTTCAGTGCGGCGCCCTGGACGTTTCCGCAGACGCAAAATCCACCGCAAACGCAGACTCCAACGACCGATCCCGACCAGGGTCAGCCCAAGGCTGCCGACGTGCAGGATGCCCCCAAGCAAGCGCCAGCCGCTCTACCAACCCAAGATGATAGCCATATCAAGCACAACGGCGGCAAGACAGATATCGATGCGGTCGGGAACCGGAACGTAGGCTGCGGGCGCGGAGTGGGCAATTGGTACTCCATTGAGGGACAGGTAGCGAGCGGCCGGCAGTACGCCCAGCAGATCGAATCTCAGATCAAGTTGATCAACGATCC
>JBPYDQ010000583.1:0-3267 GCA_051986135.1 Terriglobales bacterium
TCACGTTCGATTACATGCCGTCGCAATTCGTCACGTTCCGTTGGGAGTTCAACCACCGCGCCGCGAATGTGCCGTATTTCACTGGACCAGGCGGAATAACGCCTCCGGGCGGGGACAACGGGAATCCCGGTACGTTCGTCACGCTGCCTGGGTCGACATGCATGGGGATGGCGAACACGTGGTGTCCCGATCTGCGAAAGCAGGAGAATCGGCTCAATCTGGCGCTGCTCGTCAAGTTCTGATGCCTCAGGCTGGAAGTGTCTCCGGCCCGGACCCCAGTGAGTGTTCGGACCTTCCCTATGTTCAGTCCGGAGAGATCCTTTAGAGAGCGAAGACATCGTGTTTGCCCTCACTCCAACGCACGATTGGGTCGAGATTCTGCAACACGATTGCCAGCTCGGACCGTCAATGGAACACTTGCCCAAAGCTTACTCGCAGGAGTTTGGAAACTTAGATGCCCCTTGTTCACCAGAACGGCCCTTCGCAAGACCACTTGACCCAGGCATAGCTCAGGCCGACCGACGCACGGAACATCCGAACTTGTTTTTGCGGCAAATCTTGCGTTAGCCTGCCCGACATGCAGCAGGCGTCTCCAAACGCCGCTATCGTGAGTGTGGCATCGCACTGGCATTCGGAGTCGTCGCTGTTTGGCGCAGCCCCACGAAAATCAAAACCGCCTTTTCCAGCACAATTCGGGATTTGGCGATATCGAAAATCCGTGCGTCACTGCCCAACCAGGAAGTAGGGTCTTCTAGAGAACACATGGCCCACGAACCAAGGCACATGAAGTGGTGGGGTTGGGGATACGAGGATGTGGAATTTCGCGCCAGCCACCATCCTGATTTCTGGCCTTACGCCAAGTCAGTCCTTGGTATTGAAAACGATGATTTCACAAGACGCGACTGGAATCTGGAGTCGATCGAACTGCCGGAAGCGTGTGCCGATCAGCCCTTCTTGGTCAAACTCCGCGCTTGTCTTGCCCCTTGCCAGATCACGAATGACGCTAAGGAGCGGGTCATCCACTCCTATGGAAAAGGATTCCGCGATCTCTTTCGCCTGCGCTGCGGCATTGCGGCAGGTGCCCCCGATCTGATTGTTTATCCCGAGAGCGAGCACGACGTATGCCTTACGGTTCGCGCCGCAGCGGAGCGTGACATCGTGCTGATTCCCTTCGGCGGAGGGTCGAACATAGCTGGGTGCCTCGAACGAATGGACGCTAGACGCATGTGCGTGTCGCTTGACATGCGGCGGATGCGTCGAGTGTTGGCGGTGGACAGGCACTCATTTACCGCACACATCGAGGCCGGGGTCTTTGGCCCGGATCTCGAAGAACAGTTGGCCGCACAAGGAATGACCCTCGGCCATTTTCCCGACTCGTTCCTGCACTCCACTCTCGGCGGTTGGATCGCCACGCGGTCCGCGGGAATGCAAAGTGATAAGTACGGCAAGATCGAAGATATGGTGATCGCCGTGCGCATGGTGACTCCAGAAGGGCTGCTGCAGACCCGCGTGGTCCCTAAGTCCTCGAACGGTATCGACGTCAATCACCTGTGCATCGGCAGTGAAGGGACGCTCGGCGTCATCACCGAGGCCACCATGCGCGTTCGCCCGCTTCCCGAATCGCGGCGAGTGCGAGGCTATCTGTTTCCTGAATTCGAGGGCGGCATTGAAGCTATGTTTGAGTGCATGAGACAGGAGTGCATCCCGGCCATGGTACGCCTCAACGATCCCGATAAGACGGCGCTTTCGCTGTCATTTCGGCCGCCTGCCTCCGGCTTCACCAAAATTGCCGGTAGCCTATTCAAAACTTATCTGCGGGCCAAAGGGTTTACCCAACCCAGAGCATGCCTGATGCTGACTGCTTTTGAGGGCAGTCCGCGCGGCGTTTCCCGGCGGTTGCAGCTAACGGAAGCGATTTATAAAGAATGTGGCGCGGTTGGCTTGGGCGCCCGTGCCGGCCAGTCATTTGAGGCAACTAAGTATGATTTTCCCCACGTCCGCGATTTCTTGCTTGACCGCAGTGTCACAACCGACGTGAGCGAGACCGCGACGGTGTGGAGTAACATCGCCACGTTGTATCGCCACACTATCACTGTTCTGCGCGACGAAATCGGCAAGACCGGAGTCCGTCCTTGGGCTGGATGTCACATCAGCCATACTTATCCGTCTGGGGCCAGCCTGTACTTCACGTTCGGCTTCCCGCAACAACCGGGGCACGAGATGGAGCAATATCTTCAGGTCAAGTACGCCGTCCAGCAATCGTTCATCGATCAGGGGGCAACACTTTCCCATCACCACGCAGTCGGGACCGAGCACCTGCCGTGGCTAGCCGCTGATATTTCGCCGGTCGGCGTGCGGGCCGTCTCGGCCATCAAACGGGGACTTGACCCTGGCAACATCATGAACCCAGGCCGCCTGCTGCCATCCTCAACTCCGCTTGAAGATTGGCTGGCACTTGGTTCGCCCTTCAGACCCATCGGGGGCTGAGGCGAGCGCCGCTGACCCCCAGCGGTGCCCCGCGGCAATTGCGAAAACACCTGGCGTCCGCACTCACACTTGTATCGGCAGGCACTGTGACAACCCGGAGTATAGGAACCCAGCAATGCGGAGCCTAAATCCGACAGACAAAGCCTATGCAAAGCAGCGTGCTATAATCCTGTAACTTGTTGAGCCCAAGTGGCGGAATTGGCAGACGCGCTAGATTCAGGGGCAAAATCTCCCAAACTTGCAAGTGCCGTACCCCATGAAAACACAGCCCGCACCTTGGTAGCCTATTGGCGTACGTAGGCGGGCATTTGTACCCAATGGGCGCAAAATGGGCGCAGCCACTTGGCATGAACCTGTCCCTACCGAAAACTCGGTTGTGATTGATTCAGTTGAACTTGTCCCGGCTATCGCTGTAGGGTTCCCGTGTCATGTTTGCGATCATTTCCCGTCTGCTTTCTTCGATTCGTCGAGGGCTTCGGACTCGAGCCACGCTCCAAGCCGAGATCCTTGCTCTGCGGCATCAGCTCTTCGTCCTTCAGAGGGCTAACCGAGATCGCAAACTCCGGCTGAACGGTGCGGACCGACTCGTTTGGGTCTGGCTGTCACGGTTATGGAGTGGCTGGCGCTCCGCCCTGGTGATCGTCAAACCGGAAACGGTGATCGCCTGGCACCGAAAAGGATTCCGGCTCTATTGGAGATGGAAGAGCCGTCATCGGCAAGGCCGGCCTTCAATCTCGCGCAAAGTCGTCGATCTGATTCGCAAGATGAGCATGGCCAATC
>JBPYDQ010000584.1:0-2108 GCA_051986135.1 Terriglobales bacterium
CGGGCACGCGCCGTGGCGTGTTTCATGACCGCGAATCCGCTGGCGGGGGTCGTCGGCAGCCCGGTGTCGGGCGCCCTGCTCGGCCTGCATGGTTTTGCGCTCAACGGCTGGCAATGGCTGTTCGTCATGGAAGCCATTCCCGCCGTTGTTCTTGGCATCGCGGTGTACTGGGTGCTGCCGGAAGGCCCCGCGAGTGCAACCTGGCTGTCGGAAGGAGAACGGAAATATCTCTCCGCTGCGCTTGCCGAGGAAAACTCAGGCGATCGGACGCTGAGCAAGCGAGATTTGTCTCGGGCGGTCTTCAACCCGCGAGTCCTGGTGCTGGCGCTCGTATACTTTGGCTTGCCCGCCTCGATGTACGGCGTGACCCTTTGGCTTCCAATTGCCATCCATAGTCTGTCGACGCTTGGCTATTTCGCCACCGGCTTGGTTTCAGCTCTTCCCTTCGTCGCCACCGCGATCGCCATGGTCCTAGTTGGCATGCACTCGGACCGCGTGAACGAGCGCCGCTGGCACATCGCGATCCCGGCGTTTGTGGGAGGCCTCGCCCTCTCTCTCGCCGCGCATAGCCATCGCGCCGCCGTGGTCGTTGCCGGCATGACCCTCGGAATGATGGGCGCCGAATCCGTGACGGGGCCGTTCTGGGCAATGGCCACCGCCCAGGTCGAAGCCAATGCCGCCGCAGCCATCGCAGTCGTGAACTCGATTGGCAACCTCGGTGGCTATTTTGGGCCGGACGTGATTGGACTGCTGCGTTCAGGCAATGGCGCCTTTCCCGGCTTGCTGGCGGTCGGCATTGTGCTCGCGGTGAGCGGCGGGCTGGGCCTGATCGCTACATCCGTGCCGGAGCTGTTCCGTAAATCCTGACCGCCCGCAAGCCGGCCGGATCCGTCAAGAGTATTTCGCTCGTCCGTTAAAGTCATTTACAATAAATAACTTTCGAGGAAAACATAGCCGCGGGCTTCTGGCTCTGGCAGTGTCGGAGTTCGTGCCACTCCTCGATGCCACCCAGAACCTCAGAGCGGCTGATTAGCGTCCTTCGGGATCCAATCTTTGCCCCAGTCGGAGTCAAATTCTATCGGTCGACACGTATATTGGCGCGTCGAAGGCAGCCTGCTCGAGCTGACCACCGTCCGCCCGCTCGCCTTCTTCACCTGGAATGCGCAGACTTTCTCCGAGCGATGGCTCCGTCGGGGGGTGGTTCTGCTCATGGCCGCGCTTCGACCGGTTCTATATGTTCTCAATCGCCGTTGGGCCACGCGAGTGGTCTATTCCATCATGCGGGGAATCAGTCGTGATCGCCTGGACCTTCTGGGCGATGAGTATTTCCACTACAAGCTCAGGCCACGGCTGAAACCCGACGGCGTGGCGCAGTTGAAACAGCTTGTCGACACCGGTGCCCGCGTAGTGCTGGTCAGCCAGAGTCTCGAAAATGTAATGCGTCCTCTGGCGCAATATCTGGGGGTGAAGTGGATCATTTCGAATCGGCTGGATTTTCGCGATGGAATTGCTACCGGAAGACTGCTCGATCCGGTCATCCGCCCTCGCGGGATCTTTGCCCGCATCTCGTCATCTGGACCCGAGGGTGTGCGGTCGGTGGAACGGCTTGCGCATGATCTCGGAACCCAACCCGCGGTACTTGAACAAGCTGTCGCTCCCGCCCAGCGCATCGTCCGGCAAACCAAGTACCCCATCGTGCGATTCGACAGCTCGCGTCAGGGATCCGGGTTATCGGTGCGCGAGGTTTTTAGGGGCAAACACATTCTGCTGGTCGGTGTAACCGGCTTCATTGGAAAAGTCTGGCTGGTGAACACGCTGATGGACTTGCCGGACGTAGGCTGTATTTACCTGCTGATTCGCCGGCAAAAGTCCAGCTCTGCCCGGCTGCGCTTTGAAAAACTCGTCGAAGAGTCGCCCATCTTCGAGCCGCTCTATGAGCGCTATGGCAGCGGGCTCGTCGAATTCCTGAATGAACGCGTGCAAGTGGTCGAGGGAGACGTATCGCGGCCGCATCTGGGCGTCGCTCCCGGAACTCGCGAACTCCTCCGCGGCAAACTGGATCTCGTCATCAACAGTTCCGGCCTGACGGACTTTAATCCTGACCTGCG
>JBPYDQ010000585.1:0-10508 GCA_051986135.1 Terriglobales bacterium
GCTCCTCAAAGCACGATTCCAGTCTTAAGATGCTGATGGCGCTTTCGGTCCCCCGCTGCGGGTGCGGACGCCGGAAGCCGGGGCTCAAAATAGCGCGTAATATCGCGGGCAGGAATCTTCGGTTCGGATTCACATTGGGAAGGAAGCTGGCAGCGTGATTGGAGCCGATGCTAGGGGCTTCGGTAAGAAGAAGGCAATTGTTAAGAATTTGACTATTTTTGCCCATTTTCTCAAATTTACCTAATCCAACCAAACACAGCCTACAATGAAATCAACGAGATACGGGAACGCGACTGCGCCGAAAACTATTGAGAATCTTCCGTCCTAACCCCAAGACGATAGCGCCACGGGGAGAATTTTGATTGCAGCAAACAGCAACCAAGGGCCGAGTCACACGACCACATGCCTTGGGTGCAGTTTTGGCCGCACTCGCGTTTTTTAGAACTTTTGTTTCCACCTTCTTGACAATCCATACCATCGGTAGCAAAATTTATTAGCGAATAAAAAGCGAAAGTAGTAGCAGGCATTCATCGCCCTCGCTCCCCTGAGAACTGAGGCTATTATGTCTTTCCGGCTCGTCTGCGCCCAGCCGGCGACGGGCAATCCGGCGCCTTTTGTCCCCCTTGACGCTCCTGCTCTGCTGCAGCGCCTTTCTGCTGCTGTCCAACTCAGCCATGTCACTCCAGCCTCTCGTCTGGAAGTTCGCCCTGCTCCTGCTTTGGTTTCGACAGGTATCCGGCAACTGGAAGCACTCACCGGCGGCCTGCCGCGCGGATGCCTGACGGAAATTTATGGACTGCCCTCGTCAGGACGTACCAGCATATTGCTGTCCGTAATGGCTGCCGCCACTCGCCGCCAGGAGGCCTGCGCTTTGGTGGATGTCAGCAATGCGTTGGACCCGCATTCAGCAGCCGCGGCAGATATCGATCTTCAGCAACTGCTCTGGGTCCGCTGCAGTGCTGTAGCGGCGAACAAAAACCCACTGCTCCTCGACTTCGCTCGGGGGTCCGGCAAGCAGAGCAGGTTTCGCCAGCGAAGCCCAGAGAACACTCCAGTGAAATCGGACATGACTCGCATGGCGCAGGCGCTTAAAGTTATCGACTTGCTTGTGCAGAGTGGCGGCTTCGGGCTGATCGCGATCGATCTGGGCGATCTGCCTCACGCCTCAGCCCGCCGCATTCCGCTCGCGTCCTGGTTCCGTTTCTGCCGCGCGGTTGAGAACACACCTACTGTGCTGCTGGTCATGTCGCAAGCGCCGTGCGCGGGAACCTGTGCTTCTCTGTTGTTACGTTTGGAAAAGCAATCGTCGGTCGTGAGTCGTCGATCGATCGACAGGTCTCAGCTTTCAGCTCTCAGTTTTCAGCTCTCCGGACCAGCAACTTTGTTCGGGAGACAAATCACCGTTCATAACTTTCCTAATCAAAACCAATTGGTTGGTCGTGATGCTCCAGCTCATGCTCGCCTGCTCGAAGGAATTTTAATTCGCGTCGAATTGGAGCGTTCGCGGCTGGACCACAAGCCGACGCAATCGGACAAAACTGCTTTTGCAACGAGGACAGCATGGTACGGATAAAAATTGACACATTGATTTATTGAGAGATTGAGATATTGCGATTAATCCGCGTGCAAGTTATTGCGCAATCAATCCCTCAATCAATCAATGCTTTTTGCCTCCATCTTCGTTCCCGACTTCCCCGTGGAGGCCCTCCTGCGGGTTGAGCCTGAGTTGCGTTCCCAGAGGGTCGCCGTTCTCGAAGGTAAACCGCCGCTGCAGAAGATTTTCGCGGTCAATAAAAATGCCCGCCATGCCGGCCTCGAATCGGGAATGACACGGCTGCAAGCGGAAGCCTGGCCTGACCTGGCGATTCGCTGCCGCTGCACTCTGCAGGAAGCCGCGGCGCACGCCGCGCTGCTCGATTGCGCACAGGCGTTTTCTCCACGGGTAGAAGACAACGCCCCCGATACAGTCGTGCTCGATATTTCCGGCACCGAGTCGCTCTTTGGGCCACCTGCCCAGCTGGCTCACGACCTGGCGCAACGCGCCTCACATCTCGGCTTGGAAGCCAATGTAGCCGTCGCGCCAAATCCCGACGCCGCCACTATTGCTGCCCGCGGCTATTCCGGCGTTACCATCCTCACTCCCGAAAATCAGGAGGAACGTCTGGGGCATTTACCACTGCATGTACTCTTTCCACGCGATAGCAAAGAAAAAGAAGAGGAGGCGCAACAATTTCTACACAAACTCGAGCGCTGGGGCGTCCGCACATTGCGCGCTTTCGCCAAACTGCCCGAGGTCGCAATCAGTGAGCGTTTGGGACAAGAAGGTGTTTTTCTGCAAAAACTCGCTCGCGGAGCTAACTCACGTTCCCTGGTTCCCGTCGATCCAGTACTCGTTTTCGAAGAAGCCGTCGAACTGGAACATCCGCTTATCTTGCTCGAACCCCTCGCATTTCTTCTGAATCGTCTGCTCGAACAGCTCTGCGCCCGTCTCGCCGCCCGAGCCCTGGCGACTCAAGAACTGCAATTAAAGTTGGAACTCGATCCTTGCATGCAAGCTGATTCTGAAATCCCGAACAACGCTATTCCTCGGCACTGCGACTCCAAGCCAAACTTCCCGAGCGAGGGCTTCCAGCCCGAGTCGAGGGACCTTATGTATGCCAGTAGAGTAAAGGATCTGGATTCAGAGGTTGTCATTCCGAGTGGAGCGAGGAACCTGGGTTCTTTTAACCACTATTTATCAGCCACGAACCACTCGAAACTGTTCATTCGCACGCTTCACCTGCCCGTTCCCATGCTCGACCCCAAAATTTTCCTCAAGCTTCTGCAGTTAGATTTACGCGCGCATCCCCCCGGCGCCCCGATAACAAAAATCTGGCTCACCGCCGAAAGCGCGCGCCTGCGACCCGGACAAGCTGGATTATTTATTCCGCCTTCCCCGGAACCGGAAAAGCTGGAGCTAACCATGGCGCGAATTTCCAGCATCGTCGGCGAAAGCAATGTGGGATCGCTCGAATTACTGGACACCTATCATCCCGAAGGATTCCGCATGCGGCATTTCACCCCATGCGATTTGACAGCAAAGAAAAATGGCCGCTCCGGCAAGCAAGCGAAGCCAGTGAGCGAGGAAACGAACTCCAGCCATACCTCAGCCCTTCCGATAGGCAACTTAACCCCGCGCTGCAGCGCTGAAACCGCCAACAACTCAAAGCAAGCCCCAAAGGAACGAGACGCCACCGAGTGCGTATTAACCGCATTACGCCTGTTCCATCCCCCGCATCAGGCGGTGATCACTATGCGCGACCGCATTCCCGCCCGCATCGTCTGTAACAACGACAATGTCACCGATGGGGACATCCTCTGGCAGGCTGGTCCCTGGCGCTCTTCCGGTGACTGGTGGGAGCAGGAACCATGGGCTCGTGATGAGTGGGATATCGCTGTTCAGGGCCCCGCCGGCCTCATTCTCTATCGCCTCGTGCATGACCTGCTCAGTGGATGCTGTTTTGTGGAGGGAACCTATGACTGAAAAACTCAGTTCTGAGTTGAACCTGGCAAGAATAAATTCCGGGCCCGCATCGAGGTTTGTTTTAGTGCACATCGGTGGACCGCTGGCGAATTGTTCTTGGTTTTAACTGAGAACTGATGTACATCGAGCTTCATGCCCGCTCCGCTTTCAGCTTCCTCGAAGGCGCCTCCCTGCCCGAGGATCTGGTCGCCGCCTGCACAGCGTTCCATATGCCGGCCATGGCGCTTCTCGACCGCGATGGTGTTTACGGTTCTCCACGCTTCCATCTGGCGGCTCAACGAGTCGGCGTCAAAGCGCATATCGGAGCCGAGGTCACCTGTGAAACAGCGCTGCCCTTTGACTTCGTCCAGGGCAGGCTGAGCCACAGAGACCGAGAGAAAACAAAAAACAAAACGATCGAATCAGAAACGAATTTCTCCGGGTGTGGTGGATTTCGTCTTCCTCTGTTGGTTACCTCCCGCACTGGTTATCGAAACCTCTGCCAACTGATCACCAAGATGAAACTGCGCGCCGCCAAAGGTAAAGGCGCAGTGCGAGAAGATGAACTCGAGCAGCACGCTGCCGGCCTCATCTGTCTAACCGGCGACGATAAGGGTCCTGTAGCCGCCGCTCTCGCTCGCGGCGGCATAGAAGAAGGACGCCGCGCGGTCGAGCAACTCATGCACATCTTCGGCCACCAGAATGTCTACCTGGAGCTCCAGCGGCATTTCCTGCGTGAAGAAGAAGCGCGCAACCACGCCGCCATAGAAATTGCCCGCTCTTTGAATCTGCCACTACTGGCGACCAATGGCACCTGCTATGCCACCAACCAGAAGCGCGAACTCTGTGACGTCTTCACTGCTCTCCATCATCACCGCACGCTGGCCACCGCCGGCCGGCTGCTCGCCCGCAATTCCGAGCGTAACCTGAAGTCGCCCGAGGAAATGTCAGATCTATTCGCCGATGTTCCTGCAGCAATCGCTAATACCATAGCCCTTTCTTCTCGCCTCGAGTTTACGCTGGAGGACCTTGGCTATGAGTTCCCCAAGTATCCAGTCCCGGAAGGCGAGACAATGACGTCGTTCTTACGGGAGTGTACCCGGGAAGGATTCAAGGAACGCTACGGCCGCGCTACTGCCGCTCTGCGCCAGCGCGCCAGACGCCAGATCGAACGCGAACTGGCGTTGATCGAAAAACTCGATCTCGCTGGATACTTCCTGATTGTTTGGGACCTGGTTCGTTTCTGCCGCGATGAGAAAATTCTCGTCCAAGGCCGCGGCTCGGCTGCGAATAGCGCGGTCTGCTACTCGCTCGGCATCACTGCGGTTGATCCTATCAAGATGGACCTTCTTTTCGAACGTTTTCTCTCCGAAGAGCGCGGCGAATGGCCAGACATCGACCTCGACCTTCCCAGCGGCGACCAGCGCGAGCGCGTAATCCAGCATGTTTACCGGCGTTATGGTGAGCGCGGCGCCGCTATGACCGCGAATGTCATTACCTATCGTGGCCGGCTCGCCGCGCGTGAGATCGGCAAAGTTCTTGGGTTCGAGCCTGCCATCCTCGACCGCGTGGCGGCCGTTGTTGGCCACTGGGAGTTCCGCGACGAGCATGACTCGCTCGAGCACCGCTTTCACGATGCCGGTCTGGATCTCCGTCACCCTCGCCTGCGTAAATATCTTGAATTATGTGAGATGGTACAGGATCTGCCGCGCCACCTCGGACAGCACTCCGGGGGCATGGTCATCTGCCAGGGACAACTCGATTCCGTCGTTCCCCTAGAACCGGCCTCTATGCCAGGCCGTGTAGTCGTGCAATGGGACAAGGACGATTGCGCCGACATGCGCATTATTAAGGTAGACCTGCTTGGCCTCGGCATGATGGCAGTTCTGGAAGACTCGATTGAAATCATCCGCCGGGACTGTGGCGAGGAAGTCGATCTTGCGCACCTGCCGCCCGATGATCGATTGATTTACTCCACCTTGCAGAAAGCGGACACCATTGGCATGTTCCAGATCGAAAGCCGCGCGCAGATGTCCTGCCTGCCGCGTCTTCGCCCGCAGCGCTTTTACGACATCGTAGTGCAAATAGCGATCATCCGTCCGGGCCCGATCGTTGGTCAGATGGTTAATCCTTTCCTCGAACGCCGCCAGGGACGCCAGACCGTCACCTATCCCCATTCCTCGCTCGAAGCCGTGCTCGAACGCACCTTGGGTGTACCGCTATTTCAGGAGCAGTTATTGCGTATCGCGATGATCGCCGCCAATTTCACCGGAGGCGAAGCCGAAGAGTTACGCCGCGCTATGGGATTCAAGCGTTCACAGGCGCGCATGAAAGAGATAGAAGCCAAGCTCCGCTCCGGCATGACCCGCAACGGCATTTCTCCCCAGGCGCAGGAAGAAATCGTTCTCTCGATCACCTCATTCGCTCTCTACGGATTCCCCGAATCCCACGCCGCCAGTTTCGCCCTGCTTGCCTACGCCAGCGCCTACCTGAAATGCCATTACCTCGCTGCCTTCACTGCCGCTCTGCTCAATAATCAACCGATGGGCTTTTACCACCCTGCCACGATTGTCAGTGACGCCCAGCGTCACGGCCTGAAGGTGCTGCCGGTGGATGTTACGAAATCTGACTGGCGCTGTACGTTGGAGCACTCCGCATTCAGCACTCTGCATCCCACCGATTTAAATTCCCCCTTAAAGTTAAAGAATTCGCATGTAAACGACATTGTCATCTCTAGCGCGGACTCTCATCCTGAGTCGAGAAAGCTTGTGTTTTCGAATAAAGGGAGGGATGTTGAAGCAGAGATTGTCCTCTCAAGCGGAGCGAGGGACCTGGGTTCTCCCAGCCACTATCCGTCATCCACCATCCACTCCCTCCGCCTGGGTCTGCGCTATGTTCGCGGCCTGCACGAGGAAGCTGGCGAAGCGCTGGTTCGAGAACGTGTGAAAAAACCATTCACCTCGATCCATGACCTGATCCGCCGCGTCCCCGAACTGCGCAAAGATGAACTCGACACCCTCTCGGAAATCGGCGCACTGAATTCAATCGGTGGTGCTGACCGTAGCGCCGGCGTCCGACCAGCTGTTGCGCAGGCATTCGCGCCAGCGCAGCCGGCTCCCCATCCATCCGCTATCCCCACAAAATTCCACCGCCGCGACGCCCTCTGGCAAGTCGAACGGGCCGTCCGTTACTCTGGCCCGCTCTTGGAAGAACTTCCCGAACTCGACTCGCAATCGCCCTTGCACCCGATGAATCACGAAGAGCGGTTGGTCGCTGACTATCACGGCACCGGCATGACTATCGGTCCACATCCTATGGCCTATCAGCGCAAGCAGATGAATCGCTTAGGCGTTCGTCGCGCCAGCGAACTAGCTCATCTGCGCAATGGCCGTTCGGTGAGCGTGGCTGGATGTGTCATCGTTCGCCAACGCCCCGGCACGGCCAAGGGTTTCGTTTTCCTCAGCATGGAAGATGAAACCGGCATCGCCAACGTCATCATTACTCCCGACATGTTTCAGAAAAACCGATTGCTGCTGGTCAGGGAAAAATTTGTTCTGGTCGAAGGGATTCTGCAAAACCAGGACAATGTCATTTCCATCAAGGCGCGCCGCATCCTCCCCCTGAATGTAACGCAAGCCGAGACCACTTCGCACGATTTTCATTAAAAGCAATGCCGACCACTCATTGAGACCGCAAACGGGTTCTACATACACCTTCGCGACCGAACAACCAAGCAAGACCCAGGGCCGGTAGCCGGGCCCTTTCTAGCCCATCGGTGCCATTTACTGAAGTGCTGACCGGATTTAGCCTCTCAATTGAACAGCACTTGGGGGAGGGCTGTTTAACATGCGCCCCTTGACTCATGACAGAGTTGGGGCGTTTGTTTTCTCCGAAGGTTTGCCTGCTCGGTAGCAGGGACCATGCGGTTTTGAGTTTCGCTCGTCTGGTGCAATGCTCAAAGAGACTTCGACCGCAAGAGCGCAGCCAAAGCCATTGCTGTCAGTGAAACGTTCAAAGACTGTCACATGGGTCTTAACAATTGGGACGCGTCCAACTGGTCCATATACACAGGTCGATGGGATTCTATCGCAAGCTATTGGGGTAGCCCGAAGGATGACTCGCAACCGGACAGCCTGAAAGCTAATCCAGTCGGATATTGGCTGTACAAAGAGAAGGGCTATTTGCATCTCTCGTCCTCACCAGAAATGGTCACTCTGTCGGATGAGGGGAGAACCGCGTCAAAAGGTTGGACTCTCGTGACATTGCCCGCAAAGGAAGTAAGTTCAATGCAGGGGTTAGTGGAAAGGTGGGAAGTTCCTCTCGCAATCAAGAAGTTTGTGGCAATCACAAACGTGTTCCAGCACAACGACTAGGAGTTCAGTTTGCGCAAGTCAACTACACTTGGGTCTATTCTCTGACGCCATTGGGTATTGAGCTTTTCAAAAATGAACGCATTCCGAACACAGGAAGAGGAAGTGACTGGGGGGCACCAGCAGCGCTTACTGGTATTTCTTTAAAGAAGACTTATGAAGACCAAACCACCTTCACCCTTGACCATGGTCGTTGGGAGTTGCAGGAAGGCTGTAAGAGAAGGGACGTTTGCTGATCGAAAGTCATTTGGCGATCGCTGGGATTTTGACTCAGATGTCTGATTGTGACAATTGACAAAGGGAATGGCTGGACAAATTCCGCTTGTTCTTAGGACTGCAGAAACCGCCCCCGGCCACGAAATCGTTGCGCATCGCACAGACGTGCCAAAAGTTCCTTGTGATCGACACCCTTCCTAATTGCATCGACGGCACCGGCCTTAAGAACTTTGATCGCATCCTCGGAATTGATCTTCCGTGAATAAAAAACGAATGGTACCTCGGGAAATCGTCCGCTGACTTGTTGCAGCAGTGCAATTCCGTTGTTAGGAGACTGGCCCAGTGCCTCCCATTGGGGCGTGAGCAGCGCTTCATAGGCATATGTAATGAGTGTCATGGTGTCTCGCAGGCGTGCTTTGCAAAGCTCGATCGACCCCACGGATTGCGTGCCCCCAGCGTACAGGTTATGAAACCTATGGGCGATCTCCCGAGCAGTACTTGCTGCTTCCTCTGTTTGCTCCGTGGTTGGCTTGCGATCACCATCCGCCGAGGGGAGATAAAGATCACTGACGAAGAGATCCGGGGGCTGGCTGGAAAACAGCTTTTCTCGGTCATTCGGCCAGTGAATGAGCGTGTAGGTGTACTCGCGCTCAATCAGAGGTCCGAACTCGTCGAGCTCTCGCTTGTCATCGTCAATAAAAACCAGTTTGTTCATAAAATGCCGCCGAGAGGACTATTAGATCAAATTGTCGGGATTGTTGTTAATTTGGAGGAGTCGTGATTGCACAGTCTTGTCGCATAAGCATCTAGATGCCGACGAGACCGATTTGCGTAGTTGTAGCAAAATCGCCGCTCAAAACCTTAAAGACAGGTCAATCAGCTTGGTGCGGAGACTAATGCTCGGTCTAGGTTTCTTTTGCTGCAGCAGATGCCAGAGTGCAATTGTGCCAGCCAGGAACTGGTTCTCGATGTCACTCGTGCTCGAACAGTTTCTCTCGACCTAAGCAATCCGGTAGCTGCGCTTGCTACCTACTCTGCGTTCCTAGGAGGCGTTCTACATATCCGATAAAATTCGGATATATCTCAAACTGTCCCTTGATCACGTTCCACTCTCGCACGAACCAAGGACTGGCAACTGTGTGTCGATGTTCGGCTTGCAGAATCGCCCATACATCGTTCGTAAGAAACCGCCGCTCGTGAAGCAGATACGCGAAAACGACGATCGTGGAATACTGAAAAGCGCGCACCGTAAACTCCGCACGACGCTCGGGCAATGGCTGATCAGAGTCGAGTTGGGCTAGCCACAGTTGCGCAGGAAAAGACTGGAACATGGCCGCATATCGTGCCGTTATCTCAATCAGAATTTGGGCATTTACCTGTCTCCGATAAATTCTGGCCCAAACTACCAAACTTACTAATCCAGTGACGAGCGTCCCCAGAGTGGCAATTCGAACTACGGATTCCAGCGTCACGTGCATAGGCAATCTCCTGATTTTTGTTGTTTGTGTCAGAAGCCGAGCGAAGCCCTACGAGCGTTTAAGCAACTTCAACTACGGTGTTCGAGCCCAGCACACGCCAGAGCGCAGGTGTGCCACCCAGGAACTGGCTCCCGATGTCGCTCCTGCTCGAACAGTTCCTCGCGTCCAACATCTGCGAATAGTTCGTATTCCGGATCTTGAACCACGTGCTTCTCGCGGGATCGTAGGGCGGGTGCTCATGCTTAGCGACAATGCCCTCCAGGTCCAGCTCACAAGCTTTTTCAAACAGGGCAATTCCAGACTCAAAAACGTGATCTACAAAGATGATCGGTGGCGGACCGTTGCCAATTACTTTCCGCAGTTCGTGCTTCCTGTCCAGCAATCTTTCGCGTCGCAAGTCTTTGCCACTCGCGAGCAGTAGATCGAACGCTATGAAGCGCGGTTGGCTGCGCCTGAATAACAATTCCTTGAACTGGCAGCGACCGTGTTCGTCCAGGCAGACGATCTCTTCATCCATGACCAAACTGCGCGGCATGAGAGCATTCCCGATTCTTGTCGCAAGGTCTCGGAACGATCGGAACGGATGACCGTTGCGGGAATAGAGAGTACAGCTTCCGTATTTAACCACTGCAAGCGTACGAAAACCGTCATACTTCAGTTCGAATATCCACTCTGGATCGTTGAAGGGCCGGGCGACTCATCTTTCACAGAAACTACATTCACCTCCACAGGAAGAAGCACGGCTTTGTCTTTGATCGCCTGTGTCACATGCATACCTACCAAGTACATTAGCAACGTCCAATCGTCAAACTGGAACGAGTCAATAAGTCAACAAGAAAATCTTCCACTCTAGAACTCATTTTTGCACCGATGAACTCGATCGAAGTTATCGATAAATTCACTGCACAGTGCACTGCCCAGTTGCTATACTTTGACCTACCA
>JBPYDQ010000586.1:0-4188 GCA_051986135.1 Terriglobales bacterium
TGACCCAATGGCGGTCGGTCCACGGTGGATTATGCCGGACGTGCTGCTGGTGACCGCACTCCAGATCAGCAACCCAATCCAATTTTTCATCCAAATGAAACCCAACAATTTTCCGCGGCTGACCTTCAAGCTGTCGTTGCCGTTGCATGACGAACTTCCTGGCTCGAACAGGCTACGTCCGAGTTTCGGAAGGCAGAGTTCGCGTATCCGATGTCCGCGGGCGCAACAACTCCGCCGCTCCGGATGATTGCCAAGTGGTTATATGAATCATACACCACGTAAGGCTGTTGTCAATTCATAAAGAACACCCTGTTGGGAGTGAAAGCTTCGGCGTGTCGGACACCTTCCCGGCGGCAATCCCGATGTTTGGATTGATGCATTCTTCTCAACTACAGTCGCCGCATACCCACAGCGACCCGCAGGTTGAAGCCGCTGCGAGGGGCGGCAGAGAGTGGCAGGCAAAGCCGATAAGTCTCAGTCCAGGATTTCTTCCTTCCCCGACTTCGGAAGGCGTATGTCACTGCAGGTGAGCATGGCCACCCTCGCTGTGGGGGAGATTTCGACGCAGGGTCGGCAAAGCGTCACGCTTGCACTGCGCTGTATCCCGCGCAAACTCCACACCGAAGTTGCGGCGCAATCGCCGCGCAAAATTCTCCACTGTGTGCTTCAATCTCTGCGTCAAAACGGACCACAACTGGACCACAAAAGCCGGTTCTCCTGTCGCGTTTTGATGTAGAATTTACCGCAAATTCGATCCCCGCCCGCCCATGCCAGCCGACAATTTATTGAGGTCGATAGGCTTAGGTTGGGATCGTTTGGATAGCGGGAACATGCCCACCGCGCGCGAAAAAAATCACCCAGAACGAACGGAACTACGATTATCTCTAAAGTTAGAAGATCGCAGGCGGACGGAATTCCGGTGAGCCGAATGTTAAGCGCGACTACAGAACCCCATTCCACATCCCGACCCAGCAGGAGTGCAATGTTGTTTGCCTCTTGTGCACCAGAGTTGTGGATCGAGACTTCAGAGACCGAACGTTCCTCTCCGATCGACTACCGGCGACAAAACGCATTCGGTCATTACGTCGTTCAGATTTCGGTGGTCGCCTTAGCTTATTTTATTGCCGGCAAACTCGGGCAAGCAACGACCAGCATTCGCAGCAGTAACCTCGGTCCGGTCTGGCCGGCATACGGAATTGCTCTTTCTGCCATTTTGCTCTATGGCTATCGTGTTTGGATTGGCGTCGCTGTCGGCGCTTTTCTCGTTGCATTCCTCAGTCCCGTTTCGCACCTTGCCGCCGTCGGCCAGGCAACTGGAGCCACAATCGCAGCTCTAACAGGCGCCTTCCTGCTCTGCCGAGTTGCTGACTTCCATCCTTCGCTGTCGCGCTTGCGCGACGCCGTCGGACTGATCGTGTTTGGTGCATTTGGAAGCGCGATTGTGAGCGCGTCGGTCGGAGTTTCGTCCCTACAGGCGACCCATGTAAAAGCGTATTTCGGAGCGGGTTCAGCTTGGGTGATCTATTGGCTTGGAGACAGCACCGGCGTGCTACTAGTAACTCCTTTCGTCCTCGCGGTTCCGAGTTTGCTCCGGATTCGTTCTCGAGCCAGCATCGGGGAACTCGCAGCTCTTCTGATGTTCCTAATAGCGACGTGTTTTGTTCTGTTTGGCCATCTGCCTTCGATCCAAGTTAAGTTCAACGTCCTGGCCTTTGCTGTCCTGCCGTTCGTAATGTGGGCTGCGATCAAGTTCGGAACTGGTGGTGCGTCCCTTTCAGTTCTAGTTACAGCCACCATAGCCACAGTGGAGACTGCCTATGGCCAAGGGCCATTCGCCGGGAACACTCCATTCACGGACGCTGTTCTCTTGGATGTCTTCTTCTCCGTGCTAGCGGTATCAGGTCTGACCCTATCGGCCGTAATCGCCGAAAGAGATCAAGCCGCGCGGAAGCTGACGGAAGAGAAGCTACGCGAATACAAAAACGCCGTGGAAGGGGCGGAAGAGATGATTGCGGTTGTTGACCGAGGATACCGCTATGTGATTGCAAATCGTCAGTTTCTGGAATCTCGAAATATGACGAAAGAACGAGTCATAGGGCATCTCATCGCTGATGTGCTCAACCCGGGGGTTTTTGAGGCCGTGGTGAAAGAGAAACTGGATCGATGTTTTGAGGGTGAAGTCGTCAGATACGAGATGAAATATACGTATCCTGGGCTCGGCGAAAGAGACGTGTTCATCTCCTACTTTCCCATTGAGGGTGCCGCCGGCGTCGATCGCGTCGCATGCATAATGCAGGACGTTACCGAGCGCCGCCGGGCTGAGGAAGCAATACGCGAGAGCGAGAAGCGCTTCCGTTTGCTAGCCAATACTGCACCAGTGATGATCTGGATGTCCGGAACCGACAAACAGGCCACTTATTTCAACCAGCTTTGGCTGGACTTCACGGGCCGCTCGGAGGCTGAACTCCGAGCCGGCCTCGCGGGTGTTGTTCATCCCGAGGATGAACAAAAATGCAACGAGATTTACAACCGGGCGTTCGACCAGCGGCAACCTTTTAGGAAAGAATGCCGTTTGCGAAGGCACGACGGCCAATATCGATGGATGCTCGACATAGGTGTGCCAAGATTCCATGAAGATGCCTCCTTTGCCGGTTACATTGGTTCTTGCGTGGACGTTACCGATCGCAAGCAAGCCGAAGAAGCGCTTGCCAACGTGAATCGAAGGTTGATTGAGGCCCAGGACCAAGAATGCACCCGGATCGCCCGCGAACTTCACGACGATTTAGGTCAACGCCTCGCGTTGCTGATGATCGAGATGGATCAGCTCTCTCGCGATATCACGCATGCCCGCGAATGTCGCGGGCGCATAGGTGAACTACAGAAGTTGGCCTCGGAGCTAGCAACGGACATTCAATCGTTGTCGCACAGGTTGCACTCTTCCAGGCTTGACCTGCAAGGTGTAGTGGCGGCCATGAAAGGATTTTGTAAGGAGTTCAGCAAACAGCAGAGGGTGGAGGTTGATTTCAGGAGCAGCGATCTGCCAACCCCGGTGCCGCGCGATATTTCTCTTTGCCTCTACCGAGTTCTGCAAGAGGCACTTCGCAATTCTGCAAAGCACAGTGGCATGCAGAATTATGAGACCCGCTTGTGGGCAACCGAGGATGAGATTCATCTCACGGTGAAGGACTTTGGAAAAGGCTTTAACACCGAGACGGCGGCTGCAGGCCATGGACTCGGCCTCGTCAGCATGCGAGAGCGACTAACCTTGGTCGGCGGACAGCTTTCAATCCAATCGCAACCTAAGCTGGGAACCACGATTCACGCTTGGGTACGTCTCGCAAGAGCAACCTCAAAATAACAGTTTTGGGGCTTTGGCAACATCGTCGAAAGTGCCCTGATCCGCTTTTGGCATCAGCCCCACATAAATGATGCGACCTGATGATTTCTTTGTTCTCGAATACCGCTTTCCAGCCAAGTCGGAGTCAAAGACCTCGCGGCATCGAAAAGCTTCTACGTTGATGCTCTTCTCTCGAGCTGGTGGCATGATTTTCGCTCTGTTTCTGCGTGAAAAGCTCGCCGAGGACTTTCAGGTGGATGCAGCTAGCTTCGGTCGGCTTGCCGTAGCGTTAGCATACAATGTCCGGACCAGAAGCGAGGCGGATTCACTCGGGAAACAAGCTGCCTCAGCAGGAGCAACAATTCTAAAGTCCGCGCGAGAATCTTCCTGGTGGTTACTTTGCCGACGCTGACGGCTTCGCTTGCGAAATTGCGTGGAACCCATCGTGGTCCATGAAGCCTGACGGCAGTATCAGTATCGCTGACCCGGTAGCCGCTGGGCCGCGGTCTGGGGCGGATCGCGGATCCAGGCGTATCGAGTAGAGAAAAATCAGTGAGCCAAACCAGTGATTGTGACATCTCCCCTTACGATGACACCGAATAACAATTCCCGAAAGAGAGGGAGCGACTGGAGAGAGGGTTCTCGTCTCACCGTCTCTTCGCTCGCCGTTCCGCGCGTCTCTTCGCTCGCTTCTTAGGTCGTGACCCTAAAAGTCGAAGGGCAGAGCCTTTGTGAATTGCAATGTGCTCCGTTTTGTCGCTTTTGATGAAGTATTGAGGCTCGTCTCTCGTGGCGTGGTGGACATAACCTTTGAACCGTACATCGGAAACAACTTTCTTTAGGATGACGCC
>JBPYDQ010000587.1:0-8044 GCA_051986135.1 Terriglobales bacterium
CACAATCTGGAGGAAACTACCCTGACTCCTTCGAACGTAAATCCGACTCTGTTCGGAAAACTTGCCGCTTACCCGCTGGACGACCAGGCTTTTGCACAACCTCTATATGTAAGCGGTGTCCTGTTCCCGAGCGTAGGTCAACATAATGCCGTCTACGTCGCAACGGAGTCCAATACGGTGTATGCGTTGGATGCTGATGGTAAGGCGAGCGCGCCGTTCTGGAAGAAGCGTCTTATGCCGCCTGCAGCGACTCCGGTCGACGGAACAAAAACTGGTGGCGCCGGAGGCCCGATTACGCCCAGGGTCGGCATTACAGGGACTCCGGTGATAGATGGTTCGAGCGGTACCCTTTTCGTCGTTTCTGTCACTCAAGAGAGTAGCGGACAAGTGCACCGTTTGCACGCCCTGGATATAACCACTGGAAACGAAAAATTTGGTGGCCCGGTGGTCATTCAAGCCACCGTGTCTGGGACCGGAGCGGGGAGCAAGAACGGACAAATCGCTTTCGATCCAACGTTAGAGCTCCAGCGTGCAGCGTTATCGCTGATAAACGGTGTGGTCTATATCGGGTGGGGATCGTACCAGGATTGGGGAAACTTCCACGGCTGGATCATGGGTTATGATGCATCTAGTCTGAAGCAGCTCCGTGTTTGGAACACGACGCCCAATGGGCAAGGAGGTTCCATCTGGATGTCAGGTGCTTCTACATCGGCAGATTCTTCCGGCAATCTCTACGTGGTGACGGGCAATGGCACTTTTGACGCCAACAATGGTGGGAAGGATTATGGCGACAGCCTTATCAAGCTGACCCCGAACGGCACATTCAGCGTCAGCGACTACTTCACGCCTTTCGATCAGGCGAATCTGTCGGTGAACGACATCGACGTGGGTTCGAGCGGATTGACGCTTCTCTTCAACCAACCCGGTCCCAACCCAAACCTGGGAATCGGCGCAGGCAAAGCTGGTAAGATCTATGTGATTGATCTCGACAACATGGGTAAGTTCCAAGCCGGGAGTGATACTCAGATCGTGCAGTCCATTCCGAATGCCCTGGGTAACGCTCAGCAGACCAGCGACAAGGACTATAGTACTGCTGTCTACTGGCAGGGAAACGTGTACTACATTGGCAACGGTGACGTAGTTAAGGAGTTCCAGCTAAGGAATGGCCGATTGTCTGGGTCCCCCGTGGACGCGGGGTCGCACGCCTATGGATATCCTGGAGCCAATATGAGTGTATCTTCTAATGGATCCAGCGACGGTATTCTGTGGTCCATTGAAGCCTCAGGTCAGAATGTGCTGCACGCCTACGATGCCAACGATATTTCCAACGAACTCTACAATAGTGATCAGAACTCCAGTGGGCGCGACCACTTTGGTACGGCCATACGGTTTACCGTTCCAACCGTAGCCAATGGAAAGGTCTACGTGGGAGGTCAAACCCAGCTTGCGATTTTTGGTTTGCTGTAATCGTACTTACAGCGTCTGGGTCAATCCGCAAAAATCAGAGTACCTCCCCTGACCCGGGAGCTGTGCGTCACAGGAGTCTTTGAATTGGCTGATGATAACAGGCGACCTAAGTCCGCAACCGCGATAGTCGAACCAGAACCAGAAGAACTTGTAAGCGAGTGCGGGCGAAGGGTAACGCACCAGGGAGCGGGCAGCTAAGAATCCCACGCGAGCCGCCGCAGGTACCAAAGGCGCACAGGGACCCGCACGAAGCACCCGTCCTCAGCGTTCCGCAAGCTGTTCTTGATCCGAACGCAGGCAATGAATACACCCCTCGCGACGCTTCGCAATATGCTCGCTTAGGTTTGAACTGGCGACATAGGCGTGGAGATTAGTTCCGGCGCGAAAAGAGTTTCTCGTCCAACTAAGGTTCGCGGTATGGGGCCCTTCCGGTTGCCATTGAATACAGGATCTCAGGTCACAGCGATTTCACCGTATAGCGGGACGGCTGGTGCGGTCAGTCGGGAGCGAATCATCGCGTCGTTTACCGAGATTTCTGTAGTTTAAGTTCACTCCGAAAGGGGTGCTGTTGATACCCCTTAACGTTGTACGCTCAAAGGAAGGTCGGCAAAGAGGGAAAGGGTAATTGCACCGAAGGCCTTGGACCGCTCTTAGCAGCGAATCCGGGGGATCACGCACCGGGGAAAATGAAGTCAGTATGCAGGTGGCCAAGCGAATCGGGAGGTTCAGCGTCCTTGAGAATACAGACAACAATTGCCGACCAACCGCCATAAACCCCTCGTGTTTCGGTCAACTATGAGGTTGCTTCTTGACCGGGTTGCGCCCGATGACTTCGGAAATAGCAAGGTCGTTGCACTTGCGGCGCTCGGCGGCAGATTGCTGCCGCTCTTGGTGGATGACTTCTTCTTCGGTTTGCGTTTGTGCCGACATGGCCTTGCCTCGATGACACAAGGGTACCGCCTCAAATCCCTGCTCGGCTGTGACAGTAATCACACAGCGATGTGATGACAGCGAGGCCCTTAGAAGGTGTACGAGATTCCCGCTAGGGGAACCGGCTTGGAGTGCAGGCCGGCATTGTTGACCCGGAAAAGCACATCGGCGCTGAGGAGTCCGGCCAAAATCTATTTCATGAAGTTTCAGCACCAAGGCAAGATGATCTACAAATCGACCGGGCAGACTAGTGGCACTAAAGCGCGACAGGTAGAGGCTCGGCTGAGGTCAGAGTTGGCGATGGGCAACTTTGGCATCCTGGCCAGGAAAGCAGCGCTCACGTTAGCCGAGTTTCTTCGGCGTGATTTCATTCCATACGTGGAATCGAAGCACAGTGAGAAACCCGGCACGCTCGAATACTACTCGGATGGTGCGAACATGGTTCTAAAGTGCGATTGGGCTGGCGAGAGGCTAGATCAAATCAACGACCCAGAAGGCCCAACAATTTGCCGCCAAATTTGCTCACCGTCTCGCCATCGCGCATCAACTGTGGCCTGCGGTCTTTGCGACGCGCTCTAAATCTCGCTTACGAGTGAGGCAAGTTAGATCGTCCAGCCAAGATCACGCTGGCGAAGGGCGAGAGGCAACGCGACCGAGTGCTAACGGATGTTGAATGGCAACAGTACATCGCGGAGTGTATACAGCCCTGGCGCGACGTAGCAACCTTGATCCGAGGCGAAGCCATGTGCCCAGGTGAGTGTTTTGAGCTGCGGTGGGAACGCGTCTTGATCAATGGGAAGGGTGGGTTAATTCAGATAGCTAAAGGCAAAACAAAGGCTCGCCGTCGAATGCTGTCTACGAGGCGCTGTTGAGTCGCTGGGAAGCCGCTGGACGGCCTACAGACGGCTGGGTGTTCCCATCCAATTCTCGTGAGGGCCACTTCAACAAGGACGCTGCCAAAGACCAACATGCGCGTGCTCTGAACCTATCTGGAGTGAGGCCATTCGGACCTTACTGCTTGAGGCATACTGCCTTAACAGAATTGGGGCAGAAGTGTGATGCCTTCGCATTGATGCGAATTGCCGGTCAGAGCTCAATCACAATGACGATGCGATACGTTCATCCCCAGCGTGACGCAATTGAGCTGGCGTTCGCTAAGACTCAGCTCCCGGGACTACCTTCTGTCCAAGATGGAAATGTTGGCGGAGTGGTGACAAAAGTGGTGACAGTTGATGTTGGCGCTTCAACCGACACGCTGCAAGTTGTTGGTGCGAAAGGGGGGACTCGAACCCCCACGGTTTTACCCGCCAGATCCTAAGTTCCCGTCAAACGAGGATTCAACAACTTGCACGGAGTGATACGGGATGCGACGAGTGCCACGGATGCCTTGTTCAGCAAGGCTTTCCAGGCACGTCCAAACACTTGGTAGCACTCGGTAAGGTTTGGTGGTAGGCACAAAAATGGGCACAATTTCTTGGAGTCACTTCTAGGCTTCCCTCCGCGCTTGGCCCGAGCCCCCGCCGTTCTCTGCGGGCTGCGGGTTCGCGTGCGCGGATTGTCTCATGTATGGCCTGGGGGAAAGTGTCACTAGCATGTTAGAGGTTAGAGATGAAGCTTCGGCAGCCGCTAAATTTTCCTGGGGACTGAGATATGACAGATTGGTGTTCTCGACGATGGGATCTAACGGCAGTCACGATTACTATCCCCTGGGGGTATGCGTGTGGCCAGCGGCAAACTAGGCTCATCGCTACTCCCCAAGGCTAGCAGCGCCAGCATCCCAGATCATGGTTTCTCGCAAGCCAAATACGAGTGCTTTCACTACTGACCAGGTCGGGGAGTGATCAGGAACATAGTTACCACTCATCAACCACATGGTATTCGCGCTTGACCCGCTTTCCGTCGCCCGAGGCATCCAGCACTTTTACCTTGTTCCACTGGCCTTTCTTGAGGGAATACTCGATGTCGTAGCGTCCCGGATCGAGTCCGCCGCATCGCCAGCTGCCGGAACAGAACAAGAGCAGATGCGGTTCGACTATTGGCCTTACTTCGCCGCGTACGCGATTGATGATCACATAGATGTGAACCGAGTAGTGTTCCACTGAGCCTGTATAGCCCGGATCCTGCGTAGTTGAGCAATCCGTGGAAAGGCCACCGGCGGTGGGCCAAGTGTTACACTTGGTTCGTTGTGGACCAGGTGGCACAGTATAGGTGCTGACATAACGGTTTACCGCGTTGTCAACTACCGTCATCTCCCCCGGCTCATCCTTGGCGACTGCCGACACCGCGCATAGGATCAAAGCAACCGACAATAGATGCTTCATGGTTCCTCCCTCCAGAAACCTTCAGCTAAGTTAAAAAATCTCCCACCTTTACTCCGTATCCTTGACGTGTGTGTACAGGGGCACCAACTCCAGTGCCGGGGAAAAGCCCCGTCCGGCGGCCACTCTGGAGTGTAAAGTCAGACCGAGGGCAGGGGGGATAAGGGGAACGCCTTAGTTTAGTCGTACATCGTGCGCACCTGCCGGAAAAGCCGGGCTTTTCCCTTCGTTGTCTCTGAAACCTATCTTTTCCTCAAGCGAAGTCAGCCAGCGCCTCTGAATACCTATCACTACTCACACAGCTCTTCATCGGGATCTACCGGCTGCAGAAAACCTGCCGCTCTGGGCGTCTGTTGTCGCACTTCGTTCCAGGCATAAAGCTACCTTCTGCCTTCCATTCAGTCCTCTACGAGTGCGTAGGGGCTTCAGGCTGCGCCACGCCCCAAAAATTCATCTACCGCCCGACATTCCTGTTCATGACCATAGAACAGGCGCTTTTCTTTTCGGCTGCAATTACAAAACTTGCTAGCAATATCCTCCCACCAACGTTTCAGATCAGATTCAGTTTTGAATGAGGCGACCGCCGAACTAAGTTTGCTCCATTTTCTATGCAGGCGATTTTGTTCGCGGACAAAACTTAGATCAGCAAGTTTTTCTCGCATGTCACCACGGGGGTGGCTTCTTCAAACATCTTCCGAAGCTTCTCGGGTGACATTTTTTTCATAGGCCAGGGGTCGGGTAGTGGTTTCTCGTTGCTCATAGCCGCCTATTCTTGCACATCTGAGCAATCCTACCCCTGACGAAAAGATCCGGCACCGCTTGGGAACATGGTGCTTAACCAATCTGAGAAATGCGCGGTTTGGCGCCCCCGCGCTGCGGGCGATCCCTGAGACCTGGCGAGCACCACCGAGTTGACGGCCAAGACAATCACGGCGGTTGCCATCGGCCCAGCTGACGACAAAGTAGTTGACAAAGATCACCGGCTCTATACCGCTGTTGAAGTAGTAGCCGCAAGTAGCATCACCACAAGCTGTCCACTGGTCAATTTACGTTATCACCTGATGACGCCAGTGTTCGGCTTAAGGCCGGAATTATGGTGCGTAATGAGTGAAGACCAAATCGGTCCCTGTGGCAGGGGGAAACAGGTCTTCATAAACTTCCGATTACTTTCCAAGGCTTTAGATGTGAACTGAATCGAAAGAAGTCGAAATTTGAGTGTAACCGCCTGATAACATAAACCATCCGAATGAAGCGGATATAATTCGCGGACACGGGGTCGGAGCCGTAATCGACGAGTGATGCTCTGGAAAATCCGCCTTCATTCGGAAGCAATCCGGGAGAACCTGTGCCAGAGGTTGACCCGGACGATCTCAAGGCTGTTTGGCAGGAGCTATGCGATTTTCAAGCAAGGCATCCCGGTTATGCTGTCGGTTTTGAAGCGATGAAAGCCATCTGCAAACCGGGAGCGAACGCATATGCGGTCTGGTATCGCTCAAGCATGATTTGGGTGCTCAAGAAATACGCGCAAGAACAGCTGGCTCCCTGGGTCAAGGATGAAGAGGTTTCGGATGCTGTCTTCCCAACGATGGCGGCGATTCCGATGGAATGGGTCGGACACAGTGTGCGAGAAGGCTGGCCCTTCGATGTTGAAGAGTTCTTCCGCCGATTAAGGGAAGGCGGTGTGTAGAATGGCTGACATCGTAAAGCACTGATTATCGGGAGCACCATTTGTCCGTATTTACCGCTGCTGTTGAAACATCCCCATTGCATCGACCGGGTTCTGAGTGCAAGACGCCTAGTTACATGTAAACGAAACAAAAAAAGCCTTCACCACGAAACAGCTCAGCGTTTGGCCTATGGACGCTTGCCGACGGGCACCATGATGTGAACATAGGGTGTGCCCTTCCACATCACGAAGGGGCCGCCGCTGTAGGGGTCAGTGGATAGGCCCTCCAACTCCGCCGGGTTGGGAACGATCAGCATAGTGTGCGGTCCGGGCTCCACCCATTGGTTGTTACTGGTCCGGGCTTCGGCGTAAGGGTCGGTGTTGCTGCTTCCCACATCACCGGCCAGCATGTACACGATGCCGACTTCGTTGGCTTTGAAGGGCTTTTTGTTTAGCCAGGCATCTCTCCATGCTTGCGAAGTCTTATCCAGGCACATGGACATCTTGCCGCGCTTCTTCATCGAGTCTGGGGTGGGATAGCACGTGTAGGCACCGGTGCCCGGCTTGAGGACCGTACCGTCCCAGTTCTTCACGATGGCAGTTTTGGCCATCTCGGGCGGGGCGGCGCTCAGGGCCTCGCGGATCAGTGCCTGCTTGTCCTGCGCGCCTGCTTGAAAAACGGTGGCGAACAGAAGGAAGACCAGAACAATCGGCAGTCGTACAACTCTAGCAAGGACCGATAGCTCCGAATGCACTCGCCGCGAAATAGGCAACGTTCTTTCCATTTTGACCTCCAACGCACAATGCTGAATAGGCACTGTGACCTCCATCAGCTCGATGCAGCGCTTATGCGTGCAGTTGACTTGTACGACCTAGCCTTGGAGGGGTCAAGTCCCAAAATTCTCCAAGATGATGTGAAAGCAGGTCAGGCGCCGGTTGGGTATAGGTGAACCCCAAAACAAAAAAAGGGCTGAGAGACCTTCCAATCTCCAAGCCCTTCTTAAATCGACCTAGCTGTTCTGCGCCGATTTAGATCGTCGCCACTACGCTAAACGGCAGCAACGCGATCACCCATATTTTGGCAAGTGCTGGCAGCAGAACCAGCAAACTCAGCAACCGCCAGTGCGAATTGTACCCACGTTGAAGTATGTGTTGCCGCTTGTACTGATCGCAGAAGGAACCGAGTCGAGGGCTGTGCCGGATTCTGTGACGATGTTGAAATGCACGTTCGGGCTGAAATTGCATTGAAACTCGATTCCGATCCTCGATTTGCTAATGCTGTTGCTCTGGATGGTTGCTAAAGCAAACGTAGACAAAGAAATACCTGTGTTGCTACCGAAGATCTTGTTGGAGGTCACGCTGGCATTCAAAGAGATGTTTCCGCCTGAAATGAAAATGCCGGTGTTACCACCCACTACTGTATTACCGGATATGGTATCGGGTCCCCAGTCGGCTAGAATGCCATAATTTCCGGGGTGCGGCTGCGTGCCGCCGTTGAGAATAAGATTGCTTCTGATTGTGGCCTGGCCTCCGAAGAAAATGTCAATCCCGTCGGCATTGAGGTGCGAAGTGGCTATTTCATTTTCCCTTATCCTAGCGATTACGGCGGCAATCCCAAGACCATTGTTTTCCAGCAAAATACCTGCCTGATCATAATCGTGGA
>JBPYDQ010000588.1:0-7758 GCA_051986135.1 Terriglobales bacterium
GCGATCAAAAGCGGGGCTTCAACCTAAATGAACGAGACAAACTCTACGCCCCTTTCAAGATCGAGGATTGGTCAGAGCGGTTGAAGAAATCTCGTCCAGTCCGTTTGGCTCAGATGTCTGGAGCCGAAGTGACGGTGACAATCGACTCCATTGATACGGGTGAGCGCCGTCAGTTTGAGCACTACACCGCTAATCATGTCAAAGTTAAAACGCAAGTCGAACCTAGCCCTGGTGCTTCAACGCCTGCGAGCGTGGAAGAGACAGACGGCTGGTACATCGATCTGCCAGGACTGGGGTGTCGAGAGGCATCGAACGGCTTTGGCCTCCTTGGCACCGGCAACCGCCAAGATCGAGTGCAAATCAAGTGGCTTGGGAAGGTACCCCGAGGCTATCCGATCGAAGAAACTAGGCTCAGGACCGAGGCAGGCAACAAGACGATTAGTAAGGTGGAACTGTTGGAAATTTCCGAAGCGCCGCTCAATCCCTCGCTCTTCGATCTGCCTGCGGGATATAGGTTAGCGTTACAGACCGGGAATGGCGGTGCCGACCTAACGAAGCCCGACACAGTCTCTAACCGGGCGCAATTATACTGGGCAAGGTTCACTTACTGGGTGCGCGATCTCTTTCATTGACTCCCTTCTGTCATTCCCTTCGCTAGAGCCTGATAAACAGTGATTCCACCAGTAACGTGCGGCTAGGCGCATGGCTTGCCACGGCGGTCGTGGGATGGGGGCCAGGGTGGCGGCCTTCTATTTCCTCCAGGGACTCCCGGTTTGCCTTACAAACGGGCATAGCGCCCGCGCAGATGCACGCAAAAGAAACCTTCGCTCATGGCCTCGACGGGCCGTGCGGCGTTTGCCAGGATCAATGGGGGCTTCATGCATTTGCAGGCCGCTCAAGAAATTGGCGAATACAAGCCCCCGTCTTGTCGCGGCGTATCTTCGAATGACGCGAATTGGGTTTCTTGTTTCTGACTCTGTCTCATCATTTCTATGCTCCTTCGATTGCATACGACCGAACCTTTCCAACTTTTGGCGGAGTTGCCGCAACCATGAGAGGCCGACACAACCGATTAGATGTGCAGCCACCCCCGTCTTTAGGACAATTACAATCAGGCGCAAACCATTCTTCATCCAGATCACCTATGGCTCTCAAATACAGCAATGGAAAGACCTATCCTTGACCTCGACTCAGTCCTGCCAATGGTCTGCAGGTGGCGCAATACCAAGGCGCTTCATCTTGTAAAACAGTGTGGTGCGTTTCAAGCCAAGTCTAGCCCCTGCTCCTCGCGGACCTCCGAGCTTCCAATTGGCACGCTGGCAGGCTGCGAGAATTTCGCGACGCACTTTATCTTCCTGCGTCGGATTTGCAACCTCTGGTTCTGGCTCCAACAGTGCACAGCTCTCGAGTGGCGCTGGTTCAAAAACTCCATCATTGGAAAGAATTACGCCGCGGGCACAACAGCGCTCTGGTGTTTCCATTATTCGCTTTCGTGCCACGCAACGCGCTCGGCGGTACTCCGTGAACCCGGGCCGCTCGTCGTGACCATGTCTTCCAGCCCAAGCGGCCCGCCCGTAGCGTAGGCATACATCACAAAGACAAACGGCAGCAAGCTGGCCTTGCGCCAAGCGAGCTCGCGCGCTCACTCCGCTTGTAGGGCCCGCCTTCTTAGGCGGGCCGTCACGCCTCTCCTTCGATTCGTAGGAAATGTTCGCTGCCCTCAAATTGCCGCGACGAAGTTTACCGTCACCCGGCAATCTTTCCAGCCTTAAAAATGCAGGCCTGGAGTTGCGGCGGAATATCCTATGCACTTATCTGTAAACTGAAAAGTTCTTGTGCTATGGTAGGCCCTTAGAGTGGTGGTCGTCCCCGGAGTCATTCCAATTGAACCAGTGGTGCGCCAGCGCAGCCTCCTTAGGCCGGATTCAGCAGCCAAAGGCGGCGCGCGCTGCCAACGGACTGTGGCGCGACGATGAACAAGCTCTGCTGTGGCGACCATGAACAATCCCGGCTCAGGTCTTTACCCTATTTCGAATGAGGGGCTCTGTCTCTTACCGTAGCCTTGCTATTTCGGACCCAGGTGAGGGGTTCCAGGTCGGTTGTGGCTTGAGCGATGATGGTTTCCAGATCGGCGGTCGTTCCAAAACGGTTCGATCGTCTAGCAAAAGCTCGAGAATCCTCCGCAGTGTGGGCCAACTATGCGAACAATCAAATTCAGTTTGATCCCCAACATTTTCCTTCTCGTCGTGTTTGTTCTGGCAGCTTCCTCCAAAAAAGCTTTAGCGCAAACGGCGCCTACCGCCGCGCGTATTACGCAGGCCATCGACGAAACGAATCTCGTCACCCTTCGAGGAAACGTTCATCCTCTCGCCCGTCCAGAATTCGACCAAGGCCCCGTTTCGGACGTGCAGCCCATGAGGCGCATGCTCTTGCTTTTCCAGCGCAGCCCCCTGCAGGAGACCGCCCTTGAACAACTCCTCGACGATCAGCAAAATAAATCCTCTGCGAATTACCACGCCTGGCTGACCCCAGACCAATTCGGCAAACAATTCGGCCCCGCCGACGCCGACATTCAAACCGTGACCCAATGGCTCACTGCCCACGGCTTTACCAGTATTGAGGTCGGCCCCGGTCGCAATGTAATCGAGTTTTCAGGAAACGTCGGCCAGGTCAGAAACGCCTTCCACAGCGAGATTCATCGCTATTTGGTCAACGGCGAAGAGCACCAAGCAAACGCCGCCGATCCCCAGATTCCCGCGGCCTTGACACCGGTCGTCGCTGGCGTTGTCTCGCTAAACAACTTTCCGAAAGCGTCGCACGCGAAATACCTTGGGCAATTCCGAAGGACCATCGGTAAACCAGGCCTAGAACCACTCTTCACGTTCCCGAATCCATCCAACAGCACAACTTTCTACGGAATGGGACCGGGAGACTTCGCCACCATCTACAACTCCAAGCCACTGATCTCCGCCGGAAACGACGGCGCCGGCCAAACTATCGCCATCGTGGGCGAAACCAACATCAACGTTGCCGACGTGCAGGTATTTCGTCAAATGTTCGGTCTGTCGGCTAATTTCACTTCATCGAACGTAATCTTGAATGGTGAAGATCCGGGGATCACTTCCAAAGGTGAGGAAGGGGAGGCCGATCTGGATGTTGAATGGTCCGGAGCGGTCGCGCCCGGAGCAACCGTGAGGTTCGTCGCGTCAGCTTCTACAGCAGCATCGGCCGGGATCGATCTCTCCGCGCTTTATATTGTTGAAAATAACTTGGCAGCAGTCATGAGCGAAAGTTACGGGACCTGCGAATCAGCCCTGGGCGCCGCCGGAAACGCGTTTTACAACAGTCTCTGGGAACAGGCGGCCGCCCAGGGAATCACGGTCATCCTTTCCTCAGGCGACGCTGGGTCGGCGGGTTGCGACGATTTCAACACCGAGCAAGTAGCTATCCATGGTTTGGCTGTGAGTGGATTAGCGTCCACACCCTTCAACATGTCGGTCGGAGGCACGGATTTCGACCAAGTCAACAATTGGGCTGCATATTGGAACCCGACGAACGATGCAACGGGCTCGTCGGCGAAGAGCTACATCCCAGAAATTCCCTGGAGCCAAAACTGCGCGCAAATATCGCTGACGGGCTGCGGCACCAGCGCCCCGAATGGTTCTTTGAACATAGTGGCGGGAGGTGGCGGACCAAGCTCTGTCTATTCAAAACCGGTGTGGCAAATGGGCGTAACCGGTATGCCCAATGATAACCACCGCGATCAGCCCGATATCTCCTTGTTTGCAAGTCCCGGGTTTGACGGCACGGGTTACGTTTACTGTCAAAGTGACCAAACTATTTCTGGCCAAACAATGTGTAATCTCAATACCAGCACCGGAATCCTCGATTTTGCAGTCGTCGGTGGAACCTCTGCTTCTGCCCCCGCCTTTGCAGGCGTCATGGCGTTGGTGAATCAATATCAGGCAGCCCACACCGGATCAAACCGCCAGGGAAACGCGAATTACGTGCTGTATGCTTTGGCGAAAAAAGCGGGGGCCAGTTGCACCTCCAGCACAACCGAAGCCTCGACCTGCATTTTCAACGACGTGACTAAGGGCAACAGTTTTCTGCCCACGGGGCTTCCCGGTGTTGGAACTAACAGCGTCCCCTGCCAAGGAGGCTCGCCTAACTGCAGCATCAGCGTGGCTGGCAGCAATGGCGTGCTCGTGGACCCCGGCCACACCTCCACAGAGGCGTGGACCGCCACCGCAGGCTATGACATGACCTCGGGTCTGGGGTCGGTCAACGTGAATAATCTCGCGGCCAACTGGGGCAGCGTCTCAACAATTCAGACCGCTACTACATTGACTCTCTCGCCCACCACGGGAATCACCCACGGCACCGCCGAAAACGTAAGCGTCAACATTACGGTCAAGCCCAACACCGGAACCGGCGTGCCAACCGGGGACGTTTCCCTGATCGCAACATTCGCGGATGGAACCACGCATGGTTTTGACCAATTCACGCTTGCGAATGGAGGCGTCACAGGAGGGAAAGCTCAAAGCCTTCCTGGTGGCACGTATAACGTAGTTGCCCATTACGCGGGCGACGGAATCAACGCCCCAAGCGATTCCTCGCCCGCGCAAGTCACCGTGAGCGCAGAAACCAGCCAGACCTTCATCGTGGTGCCCACTTTTGATTCGTCTGGAAACCTGCTGAACGGCAACGCAACCTCGGTTCCCTATGGCTCTAATTACAGCATTCGTATGTACGTCACCGACAAAAACGGCGTGGCTAGCACAACCGGACCTCCCAGTCCAACCTGCTATCAGGAAAACGTACTTACATGTCCCTCGGGAACGGTTACGTTGACGGGTAACGCCACAGCATTGGGAACCGGAGGCGGCGGAGCCGGAGTCTACAACCTCAATGACTTTGGTTATACGCGCAATCTCGCACCAGCACTTACGGGTGGAACCTACTCCCTGGTCGCAAAGTACTCGGGTGATAACAGCTATTCCGCAAGTGTCTCGGCCACGGACACTTTTACGGTTACACCTGCCCCAGGGACGCAGCTGATTTTCACGAATAGTCCTACGACCGCTCTCGTCAGTTCTCTTGTGAATTTCACCGTGCGCGGGATTCCCAACGTCGCAAGTGGGGCGACTGCAACCGGCTCGGTTTCCCTGTTCGAGGGGAGCACTCAAATAGCGGGTCCTGTTTCGGTGGCGTGCTACTATTGTGCGCCAGGTGAACCAGTAGACTTCACCGGCACGCTTCAGGCCTCTTTCTCGACTAGCGGCAACCACTCCATTACCGCCCAGTATTCCGGCGATGCCGACTATGTGGCCGCGACCTCAACGCAAGTAACCATTGACGCGCAGTATCCCACAACCACTACCCAGACGGTATCCCCTACAACCGTTATTTACGGGCAAAGCGTAACGATTACGGCGACTGCGACGACGAGCGCAAAGAGTCCTGCAATGACAGGGACCTTCACCTTTGAGGGTATACAAGGACCGGGTCCGGTGACTGGCACGCTCACCACCGACTCTAGCGGCAATCAGACCTTGACGGCTACTGCCACCGTAACCCCTCAGAGCTCTCTATCCATTCAAGCCTTTTACTCGGGCGATACGAATTACGCACAGTCTTTAGCCGGTGCAACCCCTGTCACCGTCACACTGCCAGACTTTTCGATGGCGCCCAATCCTGTTTATCTGACGATTACGGCTGGCCAGACGGGTTCTCAGCCGCTGACGATCACACCTTTGAACAATCTAACGAGCACAGCCACCTTCTCGTGCAGCCCGGACGCAACAATTGGGATCACATGCTCGTTCAGCCCAAGTTCCGTAAACCTTACGAACACCACGGCTGCGACTACCACCGTAACGCTAACAACTCTTCCTCCGTCCGCAACCACGACAGCGGCGTTCCCAGCTCCCTTTAGCGTCGAATGGCGTCCGTGGCCTGGCGGTAGAGGTTGGCAACTAGGTTTCGGCTTGGTGTGCTTAGCCGCGTTTCTTCTGGTCCTCCGCCTAAAGCAGCGTCTCGCCTTACGTATCAGTTTCGGCTTGGCAGCTGGTCTTGCCCTAATATATGCACTTGGCTGTGGAGGCGGATCAACAGGTGGGGGTGGCGGGGGTGGAGGTGGTGGGCCTGTGCCCACTTCCGTTTCCATCACTGTCTCTGCGACAAAGGTTCCTCAGAGCACTTCTCCCAATCTGACCGTGAATGCGACAGTGACGTCCACGAAAACGGTTACAGGCACGATTACTTTTTGGGAAAGCGGTAGCGGGGGAACACCGGTAACCATCGTGGCTGGTTCAGCGTCAACCCAAATGGCCCTACCGCTTGTGGGAACGCATCAGATTTACGCGCAGTACAGCGGCGACAGTCAAAATCAGGGATCGAAGTCCTCAACGCTCAGCGTGGTGGCCACGGGCACGACGTACATGGGAGTCCAAGCGTCAAATGGCCCTGTGTCTCACAATTCGACCATTTGGGTCACGATCCAGTAATTCAGATGAGTTGGCGATGTGTTTCGCCAAAACGTCGTACATCTGCAAAATGAATGACTTAGCGCAGAACTGAATTCGGATAGGTCCGATAGTATTCTTGCCATGATGTGTCGCTCCGGCATCTCCTCGGGTGGATCGTCAGCGCTTTTCGCCCCCGCGAGGACCTCATCCTCGAAAACTTGGCTCTCCGTCGGCAACTGCTCGCTTTGCACACACAACGGCCTCGCACTCGATTGACTGCCCTGCACAAGCTGTTCTGGGTTGCGTTGAGAACGTTCTGGTCTGGGTGGAGGAAACCTCTCGTCTTGGTTACTCCCCGAACCACCGTGAACTAGCATCGAGCAGGTTTCGTTTGTATTGGACATGGATCAGATTCCGACGAGCAGGAGGGGGGAAGCGTGTCAGCAAAGAGCACCGGCCGCCGCTCCGCTGCGGTTGTATGACCCGGAAAACCCTACTAGAGCTGGAGCGGGCAGCGCCCTTAGAATCTCGCTTACAACTTGGCTCGGCAGCTAAGGCCGCATTTAACCCTGGAGCGTTCCTGCCCGACAAAGAGCATGGCTCCGGGCGGTTACCGCCACCTTCCGCAACTGCTTTGCCAGCCGTTTCTGGTGTCGAAGAAGAAGGATAGTTTGCTCCATGGTCAGTTCCGTTCGTAACTTCTTGGCAATCGTGCGCAGCATGGATCGCAGTGTTCGTTCGGTCACGAGTCCTTGGGGCGGCTTCTTGCGATAACTCATTTAGTCTCCTTGGCCCTTCGACGCGACGATCTGATGCTTGTACTGGCCTCGAACTCCGCATGACGCTTCCCTGCGGTTATGGGCCGTCCGCTGGCTGAGGACGAGCTTTTGGGAATAAAGAATTGCGTGTTCCAGTTACCTAGATTAAAGCGCGAGCAGAGTCGACTGCGATGGATTCAACTAGCACAAGTTCAAATACTTTCTCGGCCACGCGCATCGTCTTAGTCCCATCGTTGATCGCCATCGGGGTAACGCTTGCCCGTTTGACAGGCGAACTCCAGCACTGGCGGAGACCGCTAGTCAATTCCGATGTATGCGGGAAGGCGATATTGGGAGTCATCTGGCTGGTTCCCATCTTCGGCCTGTACTTCGCCGTGAAGCTCTGGCGCTCGAACCCACCATCAAGACTGAGTGTGGCCATCGCGCTCGGGGTCGAAGGTCTGCTTCTGAAGTTGCTCGGAACCTATGTCATGGAGCGGCATGGCCCTTATCTTCTGCGCATGAGTTTG
>JBPYDQ010000589.1:0-4475 GCA_051986135.1 Terriglobales bacterium
CCCAGCATCGCCATCGATCTGCCGCTGAAGATTCTTGTCTCTGAAGATTCCGAGGGAAAGGTGTGGGTCTCATACAACAGTCCCGAATACCTAAAGGAACGTCATGGGCTGCCGCAGGATCTGGTGCAGAACATCGCGGTCGTTGCTACTTTGGCTGAGAAGGCTGCACAGTAGACGGGAGCAGGAGCCTTCTTCCACGTTCCTTCGCTGACGATAAACAAATGAAGCAGGTTCGGAACGGTTGGCTGGTCGCAACGCTCGTACTCTTGGTGCCGACGGCGTCTGTGCGGGCGCAAACATCCATCACCGCATTCCTCCCGGAAATCGATACCTACTTCCGTCTGAGTTCCAATGTTCGGCTGGTTTTCGATGCGAAGGGCTACTTGGAAGACAGCGACCTGAATCACGGACAGATTGGACCAAGCCTTCAGTTCAACAGGCGGCCCCTCGAAAAGCTGAAGCGAGTCACCAGTTTCGACTTGGACGACATCAAGTGCATGCCGGTCGTGTTCAGTGTCGGATATCGCTATCTTCCATCATCGGTACTGCCAACCATCCAGCGCCTGCAACCCATCGCGTTGTTACACGTTCCGTTTCCCGGCAGGACTCTCGTCACGGACAGAAACCGTGCCGATCTCGATTGGTCGAGAGGTGTTTTTCACTGGACCTATCGCAATCGCATCACCGCTGAGCGGCGCTTGACCCTTCGCTCCTATCACCCTGGTCCGTACGCGGCCGCAGAGTTCGGTTACCAAAGCCAATTCTCCAAATGGAATACCACCCGGCTCTTTGCGGGTTGCCTTCTGCCACTCACCTCGCACATCCAGCTCGATAGCTATTACGAACATGTGAACAATACGGGAAGGCGCCCGAATCTGCAGGTAAACGCCGCCGGGCTCACCATCAGTCTTTACTTCCCACCAAACAGAAGCTGAGCCTAGACGGGGCCGTCGTTTAAGGCTGCAGCCGGAAAAGGAGCCACGGTATCCCCACTCTGCGCAAGACCTTTCGGATTCTGGGGCCACGTGCCTCCGCTGGGCCCGACCCACTGATCCCGCGGATTTTTTGCGCTCAGGTTGGGGCCACGCTGGTGCCGCGAATAAGCAGCCATCCAACGAGTGCGCTCAGCACTGCCAGGGCGACGCTAATCAACAGGACCGCGCGGAAACCTGAAACAAAAGGCTGGTTGATTGCCTGCCGAAGTGCTTTTTGGACAGCTGGATCGAGATTGGCTGGCACGACCGCTCCGGCCAGCTTCACACGCTGGGCATCCAGCGCGTGGTGAATGTCATCGGAAACAGCGATTCCCGAGAGTCGCCGATCCAACCGGCAAGTTTTACACATCGGGTGGGGCGAAGAGAAGAGGACTTTCCCGTGGAGAAAATCGTTCAGAGCATGGCCAGCCTGTTGCGCGGATAGTTGTGTATGAGGCGATTGCGCAGGCTCAAAGAAATCCATAAGGAGAGGAGCACAATGAGACTAGTTCTATTGTTTTTTCTGTTTGCCACGCTGGTAAGGGCCCAAGCCACGGAACCTCTGAAACTCGAAAAGACCATCGAACTGCCGGACGTACAGGGACGCATCGACCATATGTCCATCGATGTGCAACACGAGCGGTTATTTGTCTCCGCTCTTGGGAACCACACGCTTGAAGTCATCGATCTCAAGGCGGCCAAGCGTGCGAATACAATTCCGGGACTTCAAGAACCGCAGGGTGCGCTGTATGTTCCGGGGAGTGACCGGCTGTATGTCGCAAGTTCAAAAGACGGGACGGTGAAGATATTCGACGCGACTCAGCTGAAACTTCTCAAAACCGTTGATTACGGGGACGACGCTGACAACCTTCGTTACGATTCCTCTCGCCTGCGAATTTACGTCGGATTCGGGGATGGTGCCTTGGGAGAGTTAGACACCGGAGGGCAGAAGATCGGCGAAATTAAACTGGACGCTCATCCGGAGTCATTCCAGCTCGAAAAGAACAGCCCTCGAATCTACGTGAACCTGCCGGAATCAAAAAAAATTGCTGTGTTGGATCGAGAAAAAGGGGTGGTCTTGACGACTTGGGGCACCGGAACCTCGCTCGATAACTACGCGATGGCGCTCGACGAACAAGATCACCGGCTCTTCGTAGTTGCGCGTGTTCCAGCGCGACTGCTGGTACTCGATACGGCCAGCGGAAAGATAGTTCAGACGCTCTCAGCGGTAGGCGATTGCGACGATGTCTTCTTCGATCAAGTTCGAAAACGCATTTACGCTTCAGGCGGAGAAGGTGCTATTTCCGTTTTTGAACAACAAGACCCAGACCACTACAAAGAGGTCGCCCGAATCCCCACCGTGAAAGGAGCGCGCACCAGCTTTTTCTCTCCCGACCTTGGTCGGCTATACCTTGGCGTCAGGCGGCAAGGTTCCACGCCAGCCATGATTCAGGTCTTTGAAGTGACGCAATAGCCCAAGAGGGACACAGCTGGGCCCCCGGTGGGAGTGTCCTCGGCACAACGGCGAGCGTTTAGGTTCTGTTAAGGTTTCCTGTCGTAGCGTATTGAATCGACACGGTTTACTGAACGGGGTTCCGAAAGTGGTGGCGGAAACTAGATTCGCGGCTCGTAGGCACCTGAGATGAAAATTGTCGGCTACCTACTGTTACTGTTGGTGAGTAGTGTTCCCGCGTTCGCACAGACGGGAACGCTGAAAGGCCTGGTTACCGACGAATCCGGAGGTGTCGTTGCCGGAGCAAAGGTGACGTTAACGAGTTCTTCGGGGCGGCTCAAGGAAACCGTTTCCAACAAAGAAGGCGCGTACTTGTTTTCAAACCTGCCACTCGGTGAGTACCTGCTCGAAGCCTCTGCTTCGCAGCTCACTCTTCCCGAGCCTGTCAAAGTCACGTTGAATGCCGCCGTCCAGACTGTCAATTTGCAGCTCAAAGTGGCGGAGATGCACGAGCAAGTGAATGTCGGGGATCAGGCGGGCGCTGCCATCACCACGGAATCGGAGGGAAACGCCAGCGCCGTCGTGCTGCGAGGGAAGGACCTGGATGCACTGGGCGACGACCCCGAAGACCTCGCAGCGGATCTTCAAGCGATGGCCGGACCTTCAGCTGGCCCGAATGGCGGCGCATTTTTCATAGATGGCTTCAGCGGCGGACAGCTTCCTTCCAAGAGTTCGATCCTTGAGGTGCGCATCAATCAGAATCCCTTCTCACCGGAGTACGACACCCTGGGGTACGGCCGCATTGAAATTCTCACCAAACCGGGCGGGGAGAAATTTCACGGGAGCCTTTACAACAATTTCGGCGACAGCTTCTGGAATTCGGCAAACCCCTATGCCTCTCAAAAAGCACCATTCTTCCTGGACGAATACGGGGGCAACCTGGAAGGGCCGTTCGGCAA
The DNA here is from genome assembly GCA_051986135.1 of Terriglobales bacterium. Classification (GTDB taxonomy): domain Bacteria; phylum Acidobacteriota; class Terriglobia; order Terriglobales; family Acidobacteriaceae; genus Gp1-AA122. The sequence goes on from JBPYDQ010000589.1 coordinate 3,387, forward strand.
CAAGGCCTCCTTCTTCCTCGCGGCGGATGCCGCAGCAATCAACAACGGCGCGATCATCAACGGCACGACGCTCGATCCCAATACCTTGGCCATCATCGATCCGTTTACGCAGGTCTTTACGATTCCGCAGCGGCGCGTCACCGTCAGCCCGCGCGTGGACTATCAACTGACGCCGAGCGACACGCTTTCGGTGCGCTACGTTTTTCAGACGGTCGACATCCAGCACTCGGGCGTTGGTTCGTTCAACCTCGTGTCCACAGGTTTTCACAACGAAGGACAGGGCAACACTGTTCAGATTGCGAACACCAAGATAGCGGGCCCGAATGTCATCAATCAGACGCGCCTGCAATTTGACCGTCAGAGCATCACTAGCATTTCGGACAATTCCAGTGCGCAGATTGATGTGTTGAACGCGTTTGTGGGCGGCGGAGCGCAACTAGCCACATCATCTAACTCGCTCAACAGCTTTGAATTCCAAAACTACACGACCATCTCTCACCGTGCGCACACCTGGCGTTTCGGCGTGCGCGTCCGCGCGGCGGTGATGAATAACGACTCCCCCATCAACTACGGGGGGACGTTCGTGTTCACTGGCGGTGTGGCGCCGGAACTGGATGCGACTAACCATCCCGTGCTCGACGCCTCGGGCAATCCTATCCTCGTGAATATTGATTCGATCGAGAGCTATCGTCGGACGCTGGCATTCCAGCAAATGGGGCTCTCGGCGGCGCAAGCCCGGGCGCTTGGCGGCGGCGCCTCGCAATTTTCGATGAATGCTGGAAACCCTTCGATCTCCATCAACCAGCAGGATGTGGGCGCCTTTATTGGTGACGAGTGGCGACTCAAGCGGAATCTGACCATCAATCTCGGCCTGCGATACGAAGGGCAGACGAACCTTAACGACTGGAAGGACTTTGCGCCGCGTCTAGGCCTGGCGTGGGCTCCCGGAGGCAGCAAGCCAGGATCAAAGCCGAAAACGGTTATTCGGTCCGGGTTCGGATTGTTCTATCAGCGCTTCGACATCGCTAACTTCCTCACGCTCGAACGATTCAACGGCGTAACCCAGCAACAATACGTCGTGACCAATCC
>JBPYDQ010000590.1:0-2411 GCA_051986135.1 Terriglobales bacterium
AGTGGAAGGACAGGCAGGAGAGTTTGTCGAACAGTGTCAGCTCGGAGCGCGCCTTGGTCAGCATGAGATATCGAACATCGCTACTGGTCTGATTCCGTCGGGGGGATGAACTCCACTTCACGGTCACGCTGCTCGACGATCCTGAACGAGGAGCCCCACGTTGCGGGCATGCCCCAGGGCAGTTAGAAGAAACAGGTTCTTAGCTCCGGTCGGGTGCCCACGTGCCGTTCCTCGCCGGCGCCATTCTATCACTCTCGATGATCGCGGAAACACAGGTGCTGTGGGAGGATTGGAGGCTGTGCGATGCTGCAATCGGTTGCAAGTCTTCCAGGCGGGTCGCAAGACCTCGGAGGGAACGGGGACCCGGGTGAGACAAAAATGATCTTTGCCAATGGCGCAAACTGGACACGGCGAAAAAAGTCCCAAGAGGACCCGCATAGAGGAGGGCAGGCCTCAAGCATCGTTGATAGATTTTTTAAAGCACAGTGATTGCTGCGTAACAAAGGCCCACTACGGTCGAGGGGCTGTCGCAGTGCCGGATAAAACATCGCGCTTGTTTTGTTCAAAAGCTTCGCTTCACGAACAAATTATCAGGGGGAGGGGCTGCTGTGAAACATTCCTTGAAGACCATTGCGCTGGGCGTGACTGTGCTGTTTTCGATTACTGTGATGCCGGTATCCACGAAAGCCCAACTGAGCAAGGTCAAGACAGTCTGGGTCATCCTGATGGAAAATCATAATTGGACCGGGAATAACGCTGGCGCCGCCTTTGGTGCTCCGGATATCAAGGGCAACCCGCTAGCGCCATACATCAACGGAGAACTGCTACAAACTTCGGCGCACGCAGAGCAGTATTTCAATCCTCCCAACAACCACCCCAGCCAGCCGAACTATTTGTGGCTGGAAGCTGGGACGAACTTCGGCGTGCTTGCGGACACGCAGCCAGGCCAGCCGCAACTGACGACAGAGCAGCATTTGGTGAAACTGCTTGAGAATGCAGGAATTTCCTGGATGGCCTACGCAGAACCCGATTTTGGCAATCCGTTGTACGACAATTGTCCCCTGGATTTCACCTTCATCGACGTGGAACATCTAGCGTTTGTTTATTTCAACGACATCAACGAGGGCCTGAATCCCCAGTCAACCGAATGCATCTCACACATCAGGCAGTTCTACCAACTGTCCACGGACCTAGCCACTCACAAAGTGGCGCACTACAACTTCATCACACCGAACCTTTGCCATGACGGCCACGAGGGGATCTCACCCTGTGATCAGAATGAGCCTGCAGACAACACCGCGCGCTCGGATGCCTGGCTCCAGCAGAACGTTCCCATGATTCAACAATCAGATGAATACAAACAAGGTGGCGCGATCTTCATCATTTGGGATGAGGCCGAAGACAGCGGGCCATTCGCCGACGGGCCCATTGGCATGTTTATTCTATCGCCGTTTGCGAAGGGTGGAGGCACGAAGCCTTTCAGCAACTCCATTCATTACGACCACAGTTCCACGCTGAAAACGCTGGAGGAAATCTTCCACGTGGCGCCGCTCCTGGGAGCGGCTGCGGATCCGGAAACCAAGGATCTCAGCGACTTTTTCAAGGGGAATTGCGGGAACGAGACGAGCAGCAACGCAAACTGTGGGAATTGACTTCATCTACAGAGATTGGCTTAATCGCGATCGGAAACTAACGATAACTAATTCGCGAAGCTCCGGACCAACTGGGCGTATGGTAGGCGACACTTCCCTAACCGGATCGTGAAGGAGCTGCACGTCATCCGCCCAGGATCAGTGAACACTAACGACATATTGGTATCTTCATATCGATTCTTGCGCTTCCACCTACAACGCCCGCAGAGTACTGGACGATCGGGGCCGTCATCGCGCTCGCCCTATTGAATTACGGCCTCCTCCGGCGTCTTCGGTGTGGATGAGTTCGCGCCCCTTGAGAGTGGGAAGCGACTTGATGGATTTCCCTACCTTCTCCTGGGCCAGCCGCAGGTCGTAGAGGCTCTGTAGATTCAGCCAAAACTGAGCGCTTGTGCCAAAGAAATGAGCCAGGCGCAGGGCGGTATCGCCGGTGATGGCGCGCGTACCGTTTATGATTTGCGTAACGCGATTCGTCGGCACGTCGATCTTTCGCGCCAGTTCAGCCGCGCTCATATCGAGTGTCTCCAGTTCTTCAGCCAGATGTTCACCCGGATGGATAGCAGTCAGTGCCACAGCGATGCTCCTAGTGATAGTCAACAATCTCTACGTTTGATGGCCCCGGCGATCGGTCAGGCCACTCGAAGCAAATCCGCCACTGGTCATTAATGCGGATGCTGTACTGGCCTTTGCGGTCGCCTATCAGAGCTTCAAACCGATTTCCCGGCAATGCGGCAAGATCCCTCAGCGAAGTCGCCGCCT
>JBPYDQ010000591.1:0-6611 GCA_051986135.1 Terriglobales bacterium
AAGCATCCCGAAACGCGTATAAGCCAAATCTTGGGTAATCCGCGACGAGATGAATGCAGGCGAGGATCCAGAGAACGACAATGCACCTCATGGCGGCATCCCGGAACAACCCGCCGGCGATGTTCCATTGTTTTCGCAGGGCCAGGACCAGCCCGGCGAACATCAGCATTTCCCCGATGATCAGGGGAATGCCAGCCACATGGCCAGCGATGAAGTTCTCGAAACCGTAATTAAGGATGATGAAGCCGGTAAGGCTGATCAGCACGAACGCCTGCCAGGTCTCGATCCGGCCGCGCACGATGACATGGAAAACAACCAGGATTCCTGCGGAGAGCATCGCGATCAGCAGTGTGCTCTGGAATACCGAGAATGCCAGGCCAAACAGCAGGCATACGCCGAGCCAAACAATAGCCCGGGAGGAAGCCGCGCGGCCTGCCTGGCTTTCAAGTGCACTGGAATAGGAACTCATAATGCGCAATCCGCTCTACTGTTAACCCGACTCACACCAGCCGCTTTGGAAGAGCGCATCAGCAACAACGTCGCAATCAGGAGCGCGAGCACATGCGCCACAACAATTCCGAGAATCGTGCCATTGAGCCCAAGCAATCGGGTAGCAGGGATTCCGATAGCCACGCTCACCCCGCTCGAGACCATGTATACCCAGCACACAATAGAGGGAGAACGCATTGCGCGAAACGCGCAGAGCGGCCCGAAAATTGTTCCCGAGGCAATCGACGCGATGGCCAGCCACGGTATAAGGCCTGCGACCTCACCGTATTGTCCTGAGTAGAGAAGACTCAGCAGTTCTACTCGATACCTGATGACCACGCTCCAGTACAGCAGGGCAATTACGGTAAAGATGCTCGCGATGTGCAAGGCCTCTCGCCTGACACCCGGCCAGCCTTTTTCCTGGGCAATGCCGGCAGCCCGTGGCAGCATCAGCAGAGCAAGTGCTGCGTAGGTCTGGGTCATGGGCAGAGAGAAATTCAGCAGCGCTCGAAGCTCTCCAGCGGCCCCCAGCCCAAAAAACCTGCTCACAACCGTGTAATACAAATTCCAGGGGACCCAGATGAAGAAGCTGCTGGCGAGCGCCCAGCGTCCATACTTCCAATGTTCCTTTGCCGTTTCCATCGATTCTTCTCGACATTGGACCCGACGAAACTCCGGACGGATGAGCGCCACCAGAAACATCGACGCGGCGAGGGCGGCTACCCCCATGACAATGAACGCCGAGAGCGCTGATAATTTCCAGACGCTATGGAGAATGGCCAAAGTAGTGAACAGGACGGTGCAATAGAGGACTGCCCCGGCGCATGAGTGGCCCGACAAATATTGGAGGTACAGGGCACGCCGGGAGAACCACAGAATCAGTACCGGCGGTGCTGCAAACGCGACGCCCACCAGCGCCGGCGTCAGCTGCGATCCCATTCCCGTAACCCGAAATGCGAAAGCCGTCCCGGCGAGCAATGCAAAAACGACGGGTGATGCCGCAAGCTGAGCCGAAAGCAGCAAGCCCAGGTAGCGGCGCAGCTTGGAACGGTAGACGGAACCGCCAAACACGCTCATAGGCTCGAGCAGCAAGGCGTGGTGCACTAGGGCCAGGAGCAGGAAAGTGGCAAAGGCGAGCGCATAAACCCCGTATTCGGCGGCTCCCAGCCAGCGCGCCAATAGAATCCCGAGCACGAAGTTTGATCCAGAGATCAGTGCCTGATCGCTGATGGCGAATAATCCACGTGACAACCATCTCCCGCTCGCCAGCCGTATGGATCGCGACTGCATACGGGAGACAGCGTAGGGAATGCTCCTCATGGCCAAGCCACCTCCGCATAAATATCGGAGCTGCGGAAGTTCAACACCGCCGGCAATAAAGGATCGAGCCAATCGGCCATCGTGTTCACAAAGATGCGTAGCACATCCTTGATCGCCTCCTCGATAGCCCCCTCGTTTTTCACGATGAAAGTCCCCGGCACCTGTCGAGCGATTCTGCGATAGAGCTCTTGTTGCCGGCGTATTTCTTCCAAAGGGAGCTCGCGCTTGCGACGCAGAATCAAGTCCGGCTCGGCATCCAACACGATTCCAAGGAAGCGATCTGGGACGGGCAGGCATCGGACCAACATCTCCGGAAACCAGCGAGGCCCGTCGTAGCGGTAGCGCTTCGTGTCCACGGCAAGATCATGAAAATAGCGGTCCCAGGCAATCAGTGAGCAGCCGCGCAGCTGGTTGCGGGTCAGGCTTACATGATCCAGGTAAAAATCGGCGAAGGCTCCCGCCAATTTAGCCATGGAGATGGGCAGCCGATGTGTGTCCGCGCTGTGTGGCGTCCTGAACTTATGCGACTCCTTTGCGATTCTGCTGCGGATGCATTGCGGGCGCCAACGCATGATTCGTTGATGATCAAATAAGGGTGCGATCGCGCTTACTACCGCCGACATCACCGACGATTTGCCAACTCCGTCCGGTCCGAACACGGCCAGCAACAGCCCGCGCGGAGATGCGAGAAGCGCGTTCGTAGCCGCCGTAAAGGGAACCGGGACGGCGATGCTGCGAAATCCCAGGTCGGAGCATCGCGCGAAGACAACAAAGGCGGTATCCGAGAATTGCCTGGCCGTGACGGGCCTGTATCCAGAACCTAACACTGTTGCCAAGGCCTTCGACAGCTGATCACGCCCGAGCTGATGTTCGAGGGTCAGCTTCCAGTGCTCGGATGGAAACGAGAAATCAAGCCGGCTATACGAGAAAGTCTCGAGGGATCCAATCTCTTCCATCACGCTTGTCGGGCAAGTGTCAATCATTGCCTTTTGCCATTTCTGGTAGATACGAAGGCTCCACGCCGCTTGGCGATTCCGCGAGACCGAGCATGGGAAATTGTTTCAATTGCAGAAACTGCAACGTGGCCCGATATAGGAATCGAGGATTATTGATGAGATAACGCCGCCACAGCCTTTTCGGTTCCTGCAGCAGCCGGTGCAGCCATTGCAAGCCCGCATTCTTAACCCACGTGGGCGAGTCCTTGATCCCTCCGGTGTGGATATCAAAAGCCGCCCCGACTCCCATCATGATCTTGACCGGCAAGCGGTTGATGTACTCGGCCATGAAGCGCTCCTGCTTCGGAGTGCTAAGCCCGACCCAAAAAAAATCCGGTTTGCCGGCTTGAACCAGTTCATGGAGTTCAGCTTCTTCGGCGACGGTAAGCCGCCGAAACGGCGGTGTATATGTCCCGACAACCGCCAAGCCGGGAAACCTCGTTTGCATTGTCTTCTTTAGTTTCTGTGCTACACCAGGCTTCCCCCCGAAGAAGAAATGCTTGTATCCCAGGCCCGGAGAAAGCTCACAGACCCTCAGCATGAAATCAGGCCCGTAGACACGCCCGATCCGAAATGCTCGTAGCCGGCCTGCCCACACCAGGGGCATTCCGTCAGGAACTGTCAACAGGGACGAATTTTGAATGCGCTGGAAGTCGGGATCAGTCTGTGCTTCCATCACGCCATGCACGCCGGTGACGCACACATAGCCGCGCCGCCCATGTTCTACCGCTTCTCGCACTACACACAAAGCGGAGTCCATGTCGATCGCGCTGACCCCGACACCCAAAACGTTCACGCGCGGAATCTCAGACAGCAGTTGTTTCTGCACGTGCATGCTCTATCCTCTTGGCGTACTGAATTTCCGATTCGATCCAGCGATAAGTGGGGGCGAGGCCTTCGCGTAGCGTGATTCCCGGCTCCCAGCCTAGGACCTTGCGCAATTGACTATTGTCGCTGTTCCGCCCGCGAACCCCTTGCGGCTTACTCAGGTCATGGTCTTTGATCAGCGTCTTGCCGGCGATACTTGAGACCAGATCCACTAGACCATTGATGGTAATCAGTTCATCGGTTCCCAGGTTCAGTGCCTGACGATATTCCGACGCCATCAGCCGGAGAAGTCCTTCCACACAGTCGTCCACGTACATAAACGACCTAGTCTGCATGCCGTCGCCCCATACCTCGATGGTGCCGCCATCGTTAGCCAGGGCTACCTTCCGGCAAGTCGCGGCAGGAGCTTTTTCTTTGCCACCGTCATATGTGCCAAGCGGGCCATAAACGTTATGAAATCGTACAATGCGAGTGTCGAGGCAGTAGTCATGCAGGTAATAGAGGCAGAGTTGTTCAGCGTAGAGTTTTTCCCAACCGTATCCAGGCTCGGGATCGGCTGGGTACGCGTGTTCTTCCTTTAAGGGTGTCACATCAGCGCTTTTCTGTAGCGACTGCGCGTAGACGCACGCTGACGAAGAAAACAGGAAGCGCTGCACTCGGTTCTGCCGACTGGCTTCGAGCATGTGCGCATTGATCAGTGTATTATTGTGTGCGATGTCGGCAAGGTAGGAAGTAATGTAGCCGATCCCGCCCATATCGGCCGCCAGATTGTAGACTTGATCGATGTGGCGCGTCGCCAGCAGGCAGTTATCCGAGCGCCGCAGATCGAGAATTTCGAATTCATCTGCCGTTGTTGCTTCATACTCAGGTGCCTTGAGATCCACTCCTCGTACCCAGTAGCCATCGGCCTTTAGCCTCTTCACCAGGTGATGTCCGATGAAGCCACCGGCGCCTGTAACCAAGATTCGGGTAGTAGCCATGTTCCTCCTTGTTTCCAGTTAATTTCTTTGGTTTCTTTCGGGATAAGCCGCAGAGAGTGAACTTCCTTCTTGGGTAATTGGGCCTTACATCCCCCCGCCTCGAATGACAGCAGGGATAGTCCCTAAAAGAAGTTTTACATCGCCCCACAAACTCCAGTTTCGGATGTATTCCAAATCGAGCGCCATGTTACGCTCGAAGGAAGGATCGCTGCGAGCGGTAATCTGCCACAGTCCTGTTAGGCCGGGCGTGACGGTTAAGCGCATGCGGTCGTCTAACTCGTAGCGCTCGTAATCATCGACCGGATGAGGCCGTGGCCCGACCAGACTCATATCGCCCTTGAGCACATTCCACAGTTGTGGCAACTCGTCGATGCTGTACTTCCTTAGGATTCTTCCCACCTTGGTAATTCGAGGGTCCCCTTCAATCTTGAAGGTTGGCCCTTGCCTGAGATTTCGGCTCCGCAACGCGGTTTTCAATGCATCGGCATTTGCCTGCATGGTCCGTAACTTCACGCACTGGAATTTCAGGCCCTTCTTACCGACACGCCAGGAACGGTAAAAGCACGGACCGGGCGAATCCAGGAGAATGAGAAGAGACACAATAGCGATCAGGGGCAGACAAAGGAGCAGCCCGATCGACGCACCGAGGATATCTAGCAAGCGCTTGAACAGGAGGCCTATTCTCGGAATCGGCTCATATCGGAGAATCTTCACCGGTAAATCGCCGATTTGACGCCAGTGACCGGCATACTGCGAGATCGTAGGCACCATTTGGACGTTGACTCGACAGTCTGCGGCTTGATCACGCAGATGCGCGACCATGATGGGGTCGAGAGTACCAGCGATAAACACATCATCGACAAACTGAGAACGAACAATCTGCGAGAAGTCCTGAATGGCTCCGAGAACGTCGGTGTTTCGCGCGTGATCGTCCAGAAAACCGACGACCGAGTAACCCAACAGCACGTTGGCCTTCAAATAGCGGGCCAATTCCTGCCCGCTTTCACCCGAACCGATGATGAGGGCGCGCTGAACCCCATGTCCAGAGGCTGCGCGCGAGAGAGCAAATTCACGTTGCAGCTTTCGCCAGCCTACCACTCCTGCCAGGTCGAACACCGCCAGCGTTCCAACCATCATCCAGTACAAGTCGCTCACATTCATACACCACATGAAGATGGAGAATACCGCCGTGGCTAACCCTACCGGCTTGGCGGCAGCCTGAAGCTGAGACTGAACCAGGGCCTTTGTCGGACTGTAGAGTTCAGCGCCCGCGCAGGCGAGAATGGTCAAGCTGGCATAGATCAGAAGCGAGCCTAGATACAACCGAAGATTGGCCGCCGGGAGCGTAAGGCCCGCATTGGGGTCCCAACTGCCGTTGTTGAGCCGCGATCCAAACAACAGCAGGACCGCAATCCCGTTCACCGCGACCACCAATGTGTCGAACAACACCCAGGTGAGTCGGTTCCAATTGGCGCTAATGCCTTCCTCCCAGGACAGCCGTTGCGCACGCGTAACCTGGCGTAATCGCGGTCGCACATTGTTCAGGTTAACGGTGGTTGACATGGAGAATGGCTTAGAGCTTCAGCAGCTGTCTAGATATCGTGAAAGTGGGATTGTGTTGGGATAGAAATTAGTTCGCAATCACTGATTCAGCTAAAAATCAGACTCTCTTCACCTACGTGCGCCGGCTCGTTAAGCGAACCGTTGCAGGATCGAGTCAATGGCCTTGGGAACAGCGAAATCGCGGTTATGCAGAATGGCGCCAAGCAAGTTAGCGCCGGCGGTTTCGAACGCGACCTTGGTCTCGTGGGCTAGAACTCTGCGGGTTGCATTGGCTTCCACGACGAGCACGACTCCATCCATGCACTGGCTCAGGAGAAAGGCATCACGGGAAGTTGCTGCCGACCCAAGGTTAATCAGTAAGTAGTCAAAGGTCGCCCGCAGGTCGGCAAAACACGACCGGATGGGATCAATGCCTAGGCTTTCATCTTTCTCAGCC
>JBPYDQ010000592.1:0-10486 GCA_051986135.1 Terriglobales bacterium
TTGCCGCTTCATCTGGCGCGCGCCCTTCAAGGTTCCCGATAAAGAGAGAAAGTTTGGCAATCTCCCGCTTACCTACGCTTCGCAGTTGCATGTCGCCGTGGTGGAGGTCGAGCGAGATACTTTCGTGCCCCGCATCCTGGCCTATGCGGCGGTGGACGACTGCGGCACGGTGATTAATCCCGCCATCGTCGAAGGGCAGGTCCATGGCGCGACGGCGCACGGAATCGGGGCTGCGCTGATGGAGAACTGCGTCTACGATGCGGTGGGTAACATGCTCACCAGCACTTTTAGCGATTACACGCCGATTACCGCGGTAAACATGCCGGCCGTGAAGTATGGCCATATCGAGACGCCTTCACCGCACAGCTACAGTGGGGCCAAGGGAATGGGCGAAGGCGGGGCGGCGCCGGTACATGCGATTGCCGCGGCCTTGCAGGATGCTTTGTTTACCGAACGCATCATTATTGGCGATTCATTCAATAATGCCGACACTTTGTTTCGCGCGATTGTGGGGAAGGAAGTCTATCAAGCGGATCAGATGGTGAAGGTGGAGCGCGGAAGGTAAGCAAGTTTCAGGAGAGCGGTGCGCCGCGCGATATCGGGCGAGGTGCTCGCTCGACACACAGACCGGTAACAAATTTGCGCATGGGGAAGCGACTCTGCATTGTCGGCTGCGGCGCGATTGGGAGCCTGTATGCGGCACACTTGGCACGGGTGGGGGAAGTCTGGGTATTGGTTCGGCGCGACGATCATGCCCGGGCTTTGAATCGTGATGGGCTGCGGGTTTCCGGCAAACACAATTTTGCGGTTTCGCTGAGAGCCACCTCGGCAGCAGCCGATTTGCCGGAGTGTGATTTCGGAATTGTGGCTACCAAGGCGACCCAGGTGGAAGAGGCGATTGCCGAAGCCGGGCGCCGCTTCGATCGGGGTGCGGTGGTCTCGGCGCAAAACGGTTTGGGCAGTGAAGAAATCATCGCAGCGCATACTCGGGGGCAGGTGATTCGAGCCACCACGTTCATGAGCGGCACCAAGCACAGTGATACACATGTGCAATACGAACTGGACACGGCAACCTGGCTGGGACCTTTCGAGCCGCGGCAAACGCCTATCTCGTTAGTCGACGAAGTGGCAGAGTTGATCAAAGCAGGCGGACTGAAAGCCGAAGCGCTCGCGGATGCGCGCCCGGCGCAGTGGTCAAAACTGATCTTCAATGCGTCGGTGAATGGCGTCTCCGCTTTGACAGGTTTGCCGCATTCTCCCCATTTTGCCGACGAGAAGGAGTCATCCAGCCTCGGTCATCTCTTGCACGCCCTGATCGAGGAGGGCAAGCAGGTTGCCGCGGCGGCGGGCGTGGTATTACATGAGGATCCATGGGTGATGAATAAGATTGGGGCGATGACCAACCACCCGCCCTCGATGTTGCATGACGTTCGCCAGCAATTGCCGACCGAGGTGGATTTTCTGAGCGGTGCGATCGCCCGCGAAGCGGAGCGTGCGGGTGTAGCCGCGCCTTTGCACAGTGCGGTCTACCGTTTGATCAAGGGTAAAGAAGCATCTTGGTCGTTTGCCGACGAGAATCGGGCGGTGGCGGCTCACGATCGTTAAAGAGTGCCGTCGCGTCTCTTCGGGGTTTTTGGGATGATGGTCTCGCCACAAAGGAACACAAAAGTGAGATCAGAATGACTTGGGAAATCGACAATTCGAAGTTGCAGCGGGTGCAGGCGCTCATGCGGGAGCAAGATGTGAGCGCGCTGGTGGTGCGCGCGCCCGACAATGTCCTTTACCTCACCAACTATTGGTGCATGAAGGGCTATGACGCGGTCGTCTTTCCGCAGGAAGGCCAGGCAACCTTGATTGCGCTCGAGCCCCAGCTCGCCGACGCGCGGCGGAACTCGTGGACCACCGACATCCGTCTATTCAAAGGCTACGACGAACGCGATCCCCGGCCGCCTCAATACCGCGCTCTCGACATCGCATTGCAGGTGCTGAAGGAGAAGGGAACAACCGACAAAGTTGCGCTCGAGTTGAACATGGGCACGCAGGGCGCCGACCGCATGGTTGGCGAGCCTACAACTCCAACCCAAAATTTCTTTGACGCTTTCAGACCGGTTACCGGTCAGGTGATCGATGCGACTCCCTTGCTGAATGAAGCCCGTTCGATCAAGACCGCGCAGGAAATTGAGCGCATGCGGCTGGCCAATGAACTGGCTGCCCTCGCCATGGAGCATACCCGCGAACACATGCGGCCGGGAATGAAGGAGAGCGAAGTGGGGGGCATGTATGAGGGCTTCGTCCACGGTCTTGGGGTCGGATACCAAGGCAAAGTGGAGATGGCGCGCGCCTTTACGCTGGTGTGGTCGGGCAGGGGAATCGCAACCTTTACCGCCACCGGCGACCGTCCCATTCAGAAGCATGAACCAACTCTGTTCGAAATCTGGGTGTGTGCCGACGGATATTGGACGGACCTCACAAAAAACGCCTGCCCCGGAGAACTCACGCTTGAATATCACCGGCTGCTCGACCTGTTGCTCAAGGTTTTCCATGAAGCGGCGGCTTACTCTCGCCATGGAGCCAGTTTTCCGGACCTGGACAGGCTGGTGCGCGCGCGAATTGCGGAAGGGGGATATCCCGGCCAGCCCTCGCACCCTATCTGCCATGGCGTGGGCGCGCGGGCTCATGAATTTCCCTATGCGCATCAAGCCGGGACCGGCACGATTAAGAAAGGAATGGTGCTCGCCATTGAACCGGGGGTCTATTGGCCGGGCGGGGGCGGATTGCGTGTCGAGGATAATTTTTGGATCACCGAAAGCTCTAACGAAAAATTGTGTGTGTATCCGGACGATTTTCGCTTGGCGGGACCGCGCGCCAAGCTCGCTGTCTGAGAACGGCCGTCGCAACCCAGCTCCGGGCGTGAAGAAGAGAAGCCCGAGCGAAAGCCGTCCGGAATGGTAGAAAAAACATTGCCAATGCCTGTCGAGCAACCGAGTTCCAAGCTCGATCCGAATCTGGTCGAGCGCATCGTCGCCGAGGTGCGGGAAGAAGAGATCGTGGCCATGAGCCGTGACGTAATCAACATTCCCAGCCCGACGGGGGAGGAACTTGAGATGGCCCGGTACATGGAGGGAGCGTTCCACGGATTGGGTCTGAACGTCACTTGGCAGGAGGTAGAGGAAGGGCGCGCCAATGTGGTCGCACGCTGGACGGGGACGGGCGGTGGCAAGAATTTGATGTTCAACGGCCACCTGGATACTTCCAATACCGGCCGCGAGGAATTCCTAACCGGCATCGGCTATAAGCCGCAAGCGGTCGTCAAAAATGGAATGATTTACGGCTTGGGTATTTACAACATGAAAGGCGCGCTGGTTTGCTACGCGCACGCCGTGAAGGCGCTGCAACGTGCCGGGGTAAAGTTGAAAGGCGATGTGATCGTCGCCGCGGTCGCCGGGGAAATCGAGAAAGCACAGTGGCGCGAGTTCAAGGGCAGAGAGTATCGCGGATACGGCTATGGAACGCATTATCTGGTGAATCATGGTGTGCTGCCCGATATGTGTATCCTGGGTGAGCCCACCGACACGCACATTGTTCTCGAACATTTCGGTTCGCTTTGGGTGCGCATTTCCTGTACCGGAATTTATGTCCACAGCGCATTCTGCGAAGGCCGCGAAGAAATGAATTCCATTCGCCGGATGCACGAACTGTTGAGTGTGATTTTGCCATGGATCGAAATCTGGGGAAAAAAGGCATCCTACGGCGGGAAGAGGGCTATCGTGAATCTCGGGGGAATCCATGGAGGCCACGCTTGGCGAGCCAGTCGCACGCCCGAGAAAACCGACTTGTTTCTCGACATTCGGGTGCCTCCCACTATTCCCATGAAGGAAGCGCGGCGCAACATCCAGCAGGTATTCTTGGATCTCGAAAAACAACATCCCGATTGGGGGCTGGAGTTTGAGACCTACGTGTCGGTTCCGGGAGCCCGCATCAGCGAAGATCATGAATTGATCAAGACAATTGATGCCAACCACGCCCGCATCATGGGAAGTGCTCCTCGGCGAGAAGTTGTGGCCTGGTGCTCCGATGCCAGTGTGCTTAGCCGCTACGGAATTGATACGGTCAACTACGGTCCTTCCAGTGGTCCACGCGATCAGGAAGGCGAGAAAGTAATGATCAAGACACTGGTGGATATCACCAAGGTGTATGCGTTAACCGCAGCCGAGATCTGCGGGCTGGGGTAGGCAAAGCCAGGCTTCTTGCAGTGCTGGAAACGGAAGTGATGTTGGGGAATATGTGACTCGAGTCGTAATACCCTAAGGGGGGAATTGCCGAGCCCGAAGGAAATTTCGCGGCGCTTCGCCAATGTGCGCTCCCGCATGCATCGGGAACGACTCGACGCCCTGATCGTGTGCGGTAATCAGTACGCCGGGTTCGAGGGTGCCGTCTTCTATATCTCCGGCTTTGAGATCGTGCACCGCTACGTGTACGTTCTCGTCCCGTTAGAAGGAGAGCCCACGCTGGTGTTCCCGCGGGAGGCTCGCTGGATCGGAGACAAGTCAAGGCCCTGGGTTAAAGACCAAGTTTGGCCGGACGTGCCGGGGCGGTGGATTCGCGAGCATGCCGAGGAAGGCAAGTGGAAGCGTGTGGGCGTGTATGGGATGGATTTCATCATGGCTGTACGCGACTATCGCGAACTGGCCCGGGGCGCCTTCCAACTGGTGCCCTTTGATTTCGAGTTCGACATGGCACGCGCCGTCAAGAGCGAGGAAGAACTCGTCGAAGTGCGCGATGCCATGGACATCATCCTCGAGGGCTTCTGGGCTTTGGTGGAGGCATACCAGCCGGGCAAGACCGAGTCAGAAATCATGGCTCCGGCCGTCGAGAGTTTTTTTGCTCGCGGGGCGGGACCACGTATGATGAACATCGTTCTTTCGGGCCAGAATGGCTCGGCAGAAGCGCATTTCAAGGTTCCGGGAACGCGCAAAGTGGGCAACCACGATCTCATGCTCTACTCCTTGGAGATCACAGGGGCGGGCGGCTATTGGGTGGAGTTCTCGCGGCCGCTGCTGCGCGGTGAGCCGAGTGCGATCACGCGACGTATGGCCGAAGCGTACCCGGTCGCTCTGGAGCAGGCACGGAAACGGATGCGGGCCGGGGAGCTTGCCAGCGAGGTGCATCGCGCCGTGGCTGAGACTTTCGCTCAACACGGTTTCACCCTCGGACACCTCTCGGGCCACTCCATAGGAACCACCATGATTGAGCATCCCGCGATTGGCGCCAAAAGCGACATTCAGTTGGAGGAGAACATGATTTTCTCTCTCCATCCGCAAGTCGTCGACAAGGATGGCAAGGTCTGCTTGTACACCCAGGATACCTATCGCATTGGCGAGACCGAAGGCGAGTGTCTGGCAGCGGTGCCGTGGAAGTTCTTTACGGGACAAGAGTCAAAAAAAGTACTTAGGACTCAGCAATAGCATTCAATCCGTGAGCGACATTGCCCCTGCTGTAGGAATGCGCTGCCAAACCGAACTCTGGGCGGGGTGAGTACTAATCACTGCCGTCCAGGCAGTCAGCGAGGAAACCAATCTTGACGCGAATCTCGATCATCGGGTGCGGTGCTGTGGGCAGCCTGTTTGCCGCGCATCTGGCGCGAGCAGGCGAAGTAGAGGTGTGGGCTTACGACGTCTCCAAGATTCATATGGATGCCATTCGCGAGCATGGGCTGCGGCTCAGTGGCGCCGCGGAATTTACCGCGCGGCTGAATGCTACGACCGACACCGCCGAGATTCCGCGCTGCGATTATGGAATTGTGGCGACCAAGGCGGTTCATACCCGGCGGGCGATTGCTCAAACCTCTGCCATATTCGATGACGACAGTGCGGTGTGCTCGGTCCAAAATGGGGTTGGAAACGAAGAGATCATCGCCGAGAAGGCCCGCTTCGTAATTCGGGGTACGACCTTTCCCGCCGGGCACGTGATCGGCCCTGCGCACGTCGGCTTTGACATCTCCGGTGACACCTGGATTGGTCCGTTTGAGCCCACCGGCACGCCCATGCAGAAGGTAGAGGAACTGGCAGGGTTTCTCACCCGCGCCGGCATGAACACCATCGCCCTGGATGATGCCCGCGGGGCGCAGTGGACCAAGCTCATTTTCAATGCCTCCACCAATCCTGTCGGCGCGCTTAGTCAACTCCACCACGGCGCGGCGACACGGTTTGCGCCAACCGCCGAGTTATTCGACGACCTGATCTCGGAAGGCGAAATGGTGGCCGAAAAAATGGGAATCAAGCTGCACGGGGATCCTCGCGAATTGGTGCGGAAGGGTGCCAGTGCACCCGGCAAACACCGCGCCAGCATGTTCCAGGATGTACTGGCCCAAAGGCAGACCGAAGTCGATTTCATGAATGGCGCGATTGTCGGGTGGGGTGAAAAGGTCGGAGTGGAAACTCCACTGAATAAGGCGCTATGGGCATTGATTAAAGGCTTGGAACATTCCTGGATCGATCCGGAATAACGCGTTCGCGCGAAGTTTCGTTCGCCGGACCGTGTAGAGGGACGTCTGCCGGGTACGCACACAATTTTTTCCGTGCCTGGAGGACTCGAAGTTGTTTGCGCCTTAGGCCTCGAAGATCGCCTTGCGGGTGGCAAAACAGTATGACGGTTCCCTTCCATATCGGCGTTCTACAGCTCAGCATGGAGCCTGTGCGGGAGACAGTGGCAATGGCCAAGGCCTGTGAACAGGCGGGCTTTGATACCTTTTGGATTGCGGAAGCTTATCCCTGGTGGCGGAAGCACGGCTTTGAAGCGCGATCATCCACGGCAATTCTCGCCATCATTGCCAACCAAACCAGGCGAATCGAGCTGGGCTGGGGAATTATTTCTCCCTATACCCGTCATCCCGTCCAGATTGCGATGGAAGCACGGGTCATGCAGGACTTGGCGGGCGAACGCTTCCTTCTCGGTTTAGGAGCTTCCAAGATCTTTATGAAGGAGATCGGAGAAGGTGAAGGAGAAAAAGTTGGTCCCGCCACAGTGGTGCGGGAGAGCATCGAGGTTATTCGCGGCGTACTGAAGGGTGATGCCTTCCAGTATCGCGGCAAAGTGTTTGCCGCTTCGGTGCCACCCTTGAAAGGGGAGAACCACACGGCGACTGGTCTTGCTCCGATTTACGTGGCCGGGACCGGGCCGCTCATGCAGAAGATGGCAGGTGCTATAAGCGATGGGCTGCTCACCGCCAGCATCACCACTCCTGCTTTTGTGCGTTATTCCAAAAAAAATATGGAAGAGGGCGCGCGCCGGGCAGGAAAAGACCCATCCCAGCTCATCTTAGGGAGTGTCATTGTAGGCAGCATCGGGCGCGACTCGGCGAAAGGAAAGGAAGGAGCCCGGGAGCAAGCCGCAATGTATCTGGCCAATAAGGTCGAGAACATCAAAGGTTCAGCGGATGTGCTGCTGGAGTGCGCCGGACTGACATTCGAGGAACTCCAACCGGTCGCTGACGCCATGGAAAAAGGTGGGCGTAGAGCGGCCGCCAGAGCGGTCAACGACGAGATCTTGAGCAAGGTCTGCCCCATTGCAGGGACGCCTGACGATTGCATTCGACAGATCGAAGAGTACCGGGCTGCAGGATGCACGCATGTGATGCTGGAGATTTGGGGAGAGGATCGTACCGGGCAGGCTGCTTTATTTGGCGAGGCCGTGCTGCCACACTTCCGCTAACCGATCATCCAGCCATCCAGCCGAGAGACAGGGGCAGAAAACCTAATAGAAGCAACCTAACTACTGAGGATAAAAAGGTTCACGACGGGACTGACACCGTAAGTCCCTGAACCAGCTGCCGAAACTCATCGTCCGTAAGGAGACCCCTTTTTCGGATCGCGCGCCTCTTTACCTCGGCCAATAGCGAGGTTTGCTGCTCGGACGTGAGGGAAAGGCCCAGTTCTATACATTTCAAGCGAATGTTGTCCAGACCACTTTTCTTGCCGAGTACAATTCTGCGCTGGGCGTTCACCAGTTTCGACGAATAAGGCTCGATGGCTTCCGGGAAGTGGAATTGGCTGGCGACGGCTCCGCTTTCCCGCATGAACAGGTTCTCGCCTACAACCGGCTTCCACGGTTCTACCCTATATCCTGCCAGCTGCTGTACTGTTTCAGAGACTTCGCGAATCTTGCTAAGATCCAGCACAGCTTCGGCCCCGTATAAGCAACGGAGGGCCAAAGCTATCTCGCCGAGATCAGCGTTACCGGCGCGTTCGCCCATTCCGTTGATGGTTCCCTGGATCCAGGTCGCCCCGGCCCGAACGGCGGCTACGGCACACGCGGTAGCCAAACCGAAATCATTGTGTCCATGGAAGTGGACAGGAGTGTTGGGACCTACCCACCCGCCAACCTGCGTCACAAGGTATTCCACCGCCTCGGGTCCACATGCGCCGATCGTATCCACTACGACGATCTCCGCTGCCCCCGCCTCCAGGGCTGACAAGTAAACCTTCTTCAAGAACTCAAGTTCCGTGCGCGATCCGTCTACCGCGAAGAAGGCAACCTTCACCCCGTTCCGCCGGGCAAAAGATACGGCGTCCATCATGCGTTCGAGCACTTCTTCGCGACTGATTCCGTACGCCTTCAACTTAATGTCACTGGTGGGCGCCTCGATGACTGAGGCGGTCAGTCCCAAACGTACCAGCTCCTCGACGTCTGCCTTCAGCGCACGGGAAAAGCCCCAGAGCTCGGCACACAACCCAGCTTTCGACATGAGCTGAATCGCTTCAGCATCGTCGGGCGAGACACGCGGGAACCCGGCTTCAATGCGGCTGATTCCGAGTTCATCCAGTTTGCTCGCAATCTCCAATTTTTGCTGAGGAGAGAGGACGACGCCTACGCTCTGCTCACCATCGCGGAGGGTAGTGTCGTAGAAGCGAATGGTCGACTGTCGGAGGGAGGAACAAACTTCCGGCCGCCGATTCAAGTCGCTGACCCAGATTTGAGACTCATTGGCCATAGAAACCTTCTCTTACTCGACGTATGGGAAAACCACAGGTTCGTCACCCGTTTCCTAACGGAAATTCTCACTGCCCGGTCACTTCGTTACTTCCTGCTCCGCCATGGCCGAAGGCTTGTGGCCGTAGGCTTGTTCCCACGAGATGACTGGATTGCGCAGAATGCCGATTTTTTCGATCTCGCATTCCATCACATCCCCGGCCTTCAGGTACCACGCCTGGGGATCGCCGCTAAAAGCGGCCACCCCGGAAACTGTCCCGGTAGAGACCACGTCCCCTGGGCTGTAGCCCATGGGGGAATAATGCGAGAGGATTTCGGGAATTGTCACTGACATCTTGCTGGAATGCGAACGCTGGCGGGACTCGCCGTTAACCCGCAGTTCCATGGCCAGGTTGTGCGGATCAGGAATTTCGTCTGCCGTGACAATCCACGGGCCTAGCGGGCAGAAGCTGTCGATGGCCTTGCAGAAGCTGAACACGCCCGATTTCATCTCCTGGCGTTGGATGTCGCGCGCCGTGATGTCATTGAAGATTACATACCCGCCGACATAGTCGGGAGCTTCTTGCGGATTGAAGTGCTTGCCGCCTTTCTTCAGGACGACAGCCAATTCCAGTTCGTAATCCAGTTCCTGCGTGAGGTGTTCGGGATATATGACCGGCTCACCCGGACCAATAATCGCATCCACATTCTGGAAGAAAACGATCCAGGGAAGCACGGGGTGGGAAAAACCAGCTTTTTTCGCTTCGTCGTGGTGCTCACGGTAATTGCCCGCCGTGTGAAAAAACTTCTTGGGAATAATCGGCGCCGCGAGAGAAACCTGGTCGATTTGGTAAAAAATTGGTTCGCCGCGCGGACCTGGAGTGTCGGGGCCCTGGTGTACGGCGTGGTCGAACGCTTTGCGAGCGGCTTCCAGGCTGGTGTCGCCCCCGCCAAACAACGCGCGCATGTCGGGAGGCACGAGAGCGTCGGCGAGTCGATAGAAGGCAGCTTCGCCCTCGATGGTGCGCAGGTATTCGGCGCATGCGGTATGTAAATCGACGACCTTATTGTCCGAGGTGACCGCTCCGATGCGGGACTGCTGCAACGCATTTTGGAAGCTAACCAGACGCATGGGGATCGTTCAGCCGATTGCCTGCGGCATCTAAAAAGTTTATAGAGCGGTCAAGCGGTTGTCCACCAATCGTGGGAAAGATGAAGGCCAAGAGGCAGCGAGTTGACGTCGTCGTCAGGATCGTGCTGAACTTCTGCGTGTAGCCGCCGCCAGGGTATCTGCCGGGGCAGTATTGATCGTATTGATGAAGGGGGTTGTCGGGCGTCCGGAAAACCGAGACCGGGCTCGGTGATCCGAAATGGTGCCCTACTAGACCGTCCAACCGTCGGGCGATGGGGATACCCGTGCGGGCGGTTGCCGGCGACGCCGGCTACCTTCCACGAACGGTTGCATCTAATGTGTATGGCAGAGAAACTCAAGAAAAGCGATGAGCAATGGCGGCAACAA
>JBPYDQ010000593.1:0-10896 GCA_051986135.1 Terriglobales bacterium
CGAGAATATTCAACATACGATTTGTTTCCCCGGCCCGCCTCACGAGAATCGCATGGATAATCGATAATATTGTCCTTGCTGGAATTACAATCGCCGCCGCTTTGCGGCTGAAGCCCGTGATTCGGGTGACTCTGCCGCTTTCCGGAGCGCCGGGCGTAGCTTATTTGGATAGGGAAACCCTTACGATACGGTCCACACAGAACAAGTAGACGGGCGATGGGCTTTCGCCAAAGTAAGCCGTTGGTTATGTGCAGTCTACCGTAGGGCTTGTGGACCAGGCTCCCGCCTGGTGCCTTTGTTATCCGGTTGCCGAGCTACTGTGGACTACAGGTTTGATGTTGTCCCGGGCATTTTTCTGCAAGGCTTTTCTGGATTTATTCAAATTCGATTGCGCTGCTGTTGGCGTTTTTCTCGCCTCCACCCTCGCCTGTCCTCCTTTGGCCGATCGGCGCTCATTGTTTTGCTCGTTCTGGTGCTATTCCTCCACCTACAGTCGCAGCATTCCCCGCCTTCGGCTGGTTTTTGTGTAAGTCTTTTGCTTCAGCACAGGTTGCAGGCGGCTCCGGCAAGCGCTGGGGTCGCGTGGACACGATTCTTGTACAATCGCTACGAGCACGGCTGGCAGTGGAAACAAATTGCCAGTACTCTTATTGGCGTCCATGCTGCTGACTCGATGTGCCTGCCTGGTTGACGAAGCTGTGATACTTATCGCTGCTCGCGGCTCGATCGGTCATTTCCCGAGTAAGATTGCCTATCAATATGGCTTTCCTTTTCGTTCTCGTGAATGCCGTGATCCAAACGGCACGGGTTTTGGGTGTCCGGATGCTTAGCCCTTACTATTTGGCAACTGACCGGGTCTGGATCTTCTTCTTCTGTTGGGTGGCGACCGATACTGCCACACGGCAACGACCATTCGAGGTCGCGAATTCGCTATGAAGTCACTGCTCTGGCGTTCTGACTTCCGATTACTCCTAGCCGCCGCGCTGGCCGCTGGCATGTGGTGCTATGCCGATCTGATTCTTGTGCCCCATCAGGTGGCGGAGGCGGCCCGAAGCGGGCAGCCACGGGGAAACCTTTCCGACCTGTATCCGCGTTGGTTAGGTGCCCGGGAATTGTTGTTGCACGGCCGCGACCCATACGGCAGAGATGTTACGCGTCAAATCCAGGCAGGATACTACGGTCGAGAGTTGGATCTCAGCCGCCCGAGTGATCCCAAAGACCAGCAGGGATTCGCATATCCAGTTTACGTTGTGTTTCTCCTGGCGCCGACCATGAAGGCACCATTTGCTCGGGTCCAGCTCGCATTCCGCTGGATTCTAGTTCTGTTCATCGCTGCCTCTGTCCCTCTATGGCTGTCGGTCCTCGGATGGCGTATTTCCGCCGCAGCCACCCTGTCCGCAATTCTATTGATAATTGGTAGCTTTCCCTCGGTGCAGGCCATCAAGCTGCAACAGTTAAGCGTGGTAGTGTGTCTTCTTCTGGCCGCATCTGCGGCTGGGCTGGTACGTCGCCGCCTGGTATTGAGCGGAATTCTTCTCGCTTTGGCAACAATCAAGCCCCAGCTGGCAATTCCGTTCGTAGGCTGGTTGTTGATTTGGACTCTAGGAAACTGGCGTTCACGACAACGGTTGTTGTGGAGCTTTCTTGCCGCCCTGGCAATTCTCGTACTCGGCGGCGAGCTTGTACTCCCGGGTTGGATCGCCGGGTTTCGCGGGGCTGCCCGAGCCTACCTCGAATATGCTGGTGGCTCTTCGCTCCTGGATTTAGCGCTTACTCCTCCCTGGGGGCGGGTTATTTCAGGTCTCTTGATCCTCATCGTTGCCTTCTTGTGCTGGCGCTGGCGCCGGGCCCCGGCAGATTCGGAAATCTTTCGCTGGAACATGGCTATCGTTCTGACTGCCACCCTGGCGGTTATTCCGACCTTTGCCCCTTACAACCAACTCCTAGTCATTCCTGCACTCCTCCTGCTCGCGCGTAGCGCGCCGCGGTTGTGGCACGGCCCATGGTTTCAGCGTCTGTCGATGGGGTTGGTTGTCGGCGTCGTGGCCCTGCCTTGGCTAGCAGCCCTAGGTCTTGATTTCACGTTGCTGTTTGTTCGTCGGGAAATTGTTGAGAAAGCCTGGGTTGTGCCACTGTGGACAAGTTGGGTGATCC
Source organism: Terriglobales bacterium (assembly GCA_051986135.1). GTDB lineage: Bacteria > Acidobacteriota > Terriglobia > Terriglobales > Acidobacteriaceae > Gp1-AA122. The sequence continues at coordinate 2,155 of JBPYDQ010000593.1, forward strand.
CGTTCCCGATTTTGGCTGCCGTTGCCCTGTGTGCGGCTCAGATAGGGAAGAACGAGTCCTCAACAGCTCTTCCGGCGGCGGCACAGATAGCCCACTGAGAGCACTTACTTGCAATCCTGCGACTCGGCAGGTTACGCTTCTGCACTCGTTACCGGAGCTGGCGGAGGCGACATGGCCTTAAAGATGGAAAGTAAGACGATCGGTGGCGTCACCGTGGTGCGCTGTATAGGCCGGATTGTCTTTGGAGACGAGGCTTCGGCCTTGCGCACAACCCTGAAAAACATCCTGTCCACCAGTAAGAAAATCCTCCTGGATCTCTCCGAGGTGAGCTACATCGATAGCGGCGGGCTAGGCACGCTGGTTGGCGTGTACTCGTCAGCCCGGGCCGCCGGCGCCGATATCAAACTCACCGGCTTGGGACAACGCGTACGCGACGTGCTCCAAATCACCAAGCTGGTAACCGTCTTTGAGGTGTACGATTCTGAACAGAAGGCACTGGCGGCTTTCCACTAACTGGGCAGACAGGCCGTTTTCCGGGCATGTTGGCAGTGTCGCCCTGTTATCATTCCTGGGGAAAGAAGGTTTTCTGCTTCATGGCAATCGGTTCAGCCTCTAATCCAGGCCTGGAGAGACCTTCCGGTGCGTTCCCCTCGCTGATCTTGGTGCAGGGACAAGAACAGCGCTCTCTGGTTCTCGACCACAGCCCTTTCTCGATCGGACGAAAGGTAGACAAGGATCTGGTCATCGCCGATCCACGCGTCTCCCGCGATCATGCGCTGATTATGTCCGAAGAGGATGGATTTTACGTTACCGATCAGGGAAGCAAGCACGGTACGTTCGTTAATGGCGAGCGGATTGAGCGGCAAAAGTTGCAACGCAATGATCGTTTGGAGTTCGGCGTGCGCGACGCTGCCTACGTCATCTTCCACCCGATTAGTGCCGCTTCCAGCACGGCGCGTGAGTTCCTTAGCCAGATCTCCGTAATGCAAATCTCAACCGACACTACGGACCTCGAAAAATTGACCATGTTTCTAGACGCGGCCCGCAAGTTAAATACGACGGGTGTGCTGGACGAGATCCTGGTGACGGTCGCCGATACCACTCTCAAGCTGACGCGTGCAGAGAGAGCCTACGTTTTTCTGAAAACAGACGATGGCAGCCTGCGGCTGGCTGCTGGACGCAACTCCCGGGGCGAAGCTCTTATCGATGATACGACTATCTCTCATTCCATTCTGGAGGAAGCCCTGCATTCTGCGTCGGAATTTCTGGTGACCGATACCAGCCAGTCACTCGATCTGGCTGGACGGCACAGTATTGTGGCTTACGATTTGCGGACTGTTATCTGCATTCCCCTCCGTAAGCCGCAGGTGCAATCGGCACGACGCGAGACTTCTCACGCCGTGTCCAGCGCGGGCCTCGGCGCTGAGATCATCGGAGCCTTGTACCTGGATTCGCGTTTTGCCTCCCGCGATATTTCCAGTGTAAGTAACGATATTTTGCGCGCCATCGCGACCGAGGCTGCACAACTGGTCGAGAACGCCCGCCTGGTCCAGGCCGAGGAAGCGGCACGGCGCTATCAGCGGGAGCTGGCCATTGCTGCGTCCATCCAGCAGGGGCTGATGGAAGTTCATATTCCCGAAGTTCCCTTTGCCCGCATGAGCGGTCGAAATCTCTCCTGTAAGGAAATCGGAGGCGACTTTTTCGACGCGGTGAGCACGGAAGACCATTTCGCGATATTCCTGGCAGATGTATGCGGAAAAGGTGTTTCCGCCGCGCTTTTGGCGTCTACGTTGCAGGGCATGGTTTATTCCCACCTGGTTGCGCGTATGCCGCTGGCAGAAATTGTCGCCGCCGTGAATCGATTCTTTACTCAGAAACATTTGGGTGAGAAGTATGCAACCATGGTGATTGCTCGCATTAGCCGTGACGGTGAACTGGAGTATGTCAACTGCGGTCACGTGCCGCCGTTGGTGGTTTCAGGTCAGAAAGTGGTTCGCCCTGAAGCGGGCAATCTTCCGGTGGGCTTGCTCGCTGATGCCAACTATGAGAGCGCTCGGCTGCAGTTACATCGCGGAGACCGCCTGCTGCTGGTTACCGATGGCGTGACCGATGCGGAAAATGCGCGCGGGGATTTCTACGAGAATGAGCGATTGGAGGCCATCGCTGCACACGGTACCTCGCTCGAGGGGATATTTGCCTCGCTGGCTAGTTTTTGTGGTGGCACACCCTTGAACGACGACTGCACGATTGTCGAGCTCGTCTACACCGGATAACCCTAAATGAATTTCACTCTACTCGATTGGTCTGCAATCAGCGGCTATTTAGCCATCACCCTGCTGCTTGGGCTTTTCTTTCGTCGGCGTTCAGGCCAGAGCGTGGACGACTACTTTGTGTCCGGACGCAACGTCAGTTGGTGGTTGGCGGGAACCTCAATGGTGGCCACCACCTTTGCCGCCGACACACCTTTGGTGGTCACCGGTCTGGTCTATACGCAAGGTATCTCGGGGAATTGGCTATGGTGGAGCTTCCTGCTATCAGGAATGATGACGGTATTTCTTTTCGCGCGGCTGTGGCGGCGTTCTGGTCTGCTCACCGACGTGCAATTCGCCGAAGTGCGCTATGGCGGTAAACCGGCGGCGTTCTTGCGGGGATTTCGCGCAGTGTACTTGGGGTTGCTGGTGAACTGCCTCATTCTGGGCTGGGTCACCAAGGCAATGACCAGCATCGTGGGGACGGTAATGGGAGTCAGCGATCGCAGCGCGCTTGCCATATGCGTACTTTTTCTTATCCCATTTACTGGACTCTATGTTTCTCTGGGTGGGCTTTGGGGTGTGCTCTGGACTGACCTGTTCCAGTTTGTACTAAAGATGGCCATCGTGATCGCAGTCGCGTATTACGCGGTGGGCGCGATCGGGGGCTTGGACGCCTTGGTGGATAAGCTTCAGCACATGCAAGCTGCGGCTGGTTCCAATGCCGGTAACCCTTTGTCGTTGTTTCCGGACTTCTCGCGCGGCCTGGCCGCGGAAAATCTGTGGACACTTCCCGTACTCACCTTTCTTGTCTATTTAGGTGTGCAATGGTGGGCGTTCTGGTATCCGGGCGCGGAACCCGGTGGTGGCGGCTACATTGCGCAACGTATCTTCAGCGCCAAAGACGAGCGGCAGGGACTGCTTTCCGTGCTGTGGTTCAATATCGCGCATTATGCGATCCGGCCGTGGCCGTGGATTTTGACCGCGCTGGCGGCTATCGTTCTTTATCCCAATCTCGAGCATCCTGAAAACGGCTACATGATGATCGTAAACCAATATGTGCCGCATACCTTGCGCGGCGTGGTTATCGCCGGTTTCATGGCGGCATTCATGTCAACGATCGCGACCCAGTTGAACTGGGGGGCCTCCTACCTGGTTTCCGATTTTTACCGCCGTTTCCTGAAGAAGGATGGGACCGAAAACCATTACGTCGTGGCCTCCCGTCTGGCCACCGTCCTGCTGGTGATTTGCTCGGCGCTGGTGGCGGCGCAGCTGGCCTCAATTCGCTCTGGCTGGGAGTACGTGCTGGAAGTCGGCGCCGGCACGGGCGGCGTCTATCTTCTGCGCTGGTATTGGTGGAGAATCAATGCCTGGAGCGAAATCACGGCCATGGCTGTGGCCATGGCGACTACCATCGCCATTCATGTTGCGTCGCCATTTTCTGGAAGCGGCCCGATTCTGTTCGCTAAGACCGCGCTTACGACGACTGTGCTCACCACAGTGGTGTGGATCATGGTGACCCTTTTTACCCGCCCGGAGAAACAGGACGTATTGTTGAGTTTCTACCGCAAGGTGCATCCGCACGTTGCCGGGTGGAGGCCCATCGCGAGGCTCACGCCGGAAATCACGCCCACCCATGACTTGGGACGCAATCTGTGGGACTGGGCGCTTGGCTGCGGCATGATTTATTTGACCCTTTTCGGCATCGGCAAACTGGCTCTTGGTCCGCAACGGGAAGGTGCTCTATTCCTTCTAGGAGCCGGCATATGCGCTTGTCTTTTGTATCTTGACCTGCGCCGGGGCTGGGGCGAGGAACCGGTTCTTGAAGTGAGGGAACAAGTGGTATCGCAGCGGCTCGGTCAATAAAAGGGTTGATATGGAGCAAGCTTCCTGTCCGGGTTCTCATCCGGCTGAGGAGATTCGAAGATGAGGAACTCCGCTTACCTCAGTGTTTTACGGCGACCTACAGTGACTCTTAGGTCCTGGCGGGCAGCTCTCACGGAGGCGAGTTGTTCCCTTTTACCCTCAGCCATCCGGAAATAGTCCTCGGCTCGTTCTTATAGGGCCGTGATCGGCATGCCATTATTCACAACACTTTCCCGATCGTGGCAGGCACGCGCTTGAGTTGGCGGACACGGGTGACAATTGTGCGATCGATGAGTGGTCCCGAGGACGAATGCTGTTGCACGCAAGAACACCCGGCGAGAAAGGGACGGCTTGATCTTTTCTCCGTTTCTCTGGCAGTCGCCAGAGAAATGAGCCATCCGTATTATCCGAACCCAAGCCGACCCTTCCCAGATTGCATTGAAATTCGTCTCCCAGTCGTGAATCTGGCCGGCGCCAGGGATGTTATGCGGGTGCATGGACGTACGCTAGCCCAATACGCGTCGCGTGGTCCTTCCCCGTGTGGGGCACATCATATCCCTCGAGAAGCACATTGAACTGGATGTAGCCGCCCGTCCAACGCCTTACGGCATAGGAAAGCCATGGTAGGATCTGTAGCCGGGAATTTCGATCCTAAATCGGCGGGTATCGAACCTGCGGTGATTACCGTCACACATCCCACAATCCTGCCCGCCAATCTAAGCCGCGGGGTGAATCGATGGATCGGCGCATCTTTCTGAAAGGGACAATTATGGCGGGCATTACGTCATCAATGAGGGGCCCCGGGAACCGGGAACCAGCCAACCAGGGCATGTTGTATCGCACTCTGGGACGGACTGGCGAGAGTGTCTCCGCCATTGGGCTGGGCGGATTCCATCTGGGCAATCCGAAGCTCTCGCAAGAGGAAAGTATCCGGCTCATCCGGGCGGCGATTGATGGCGGGATAACCTTCATGGACAACTCGTGGGACTACAACGAAGGCCAGAGCGAAATACGTATGGGTAAGGCGCTGAAAGACGGATATCGCGAAAAAGTGTTCCTTATGACGAAGCTGGACGGGCGCACCAAGCAGGAGGCGGAGCGTCAACTCGATGAGTCGCTGCGGCGGTTGCAGACCGATCACCTTGATCTGATCCAGCATCACGAAATAATTCGCTTCGAAGATCCGGACCGCGTGTTCGCCCAAGGCGGAGCCCAGGAGGCGGTGCTTGAGGCCAAAAAGGCTGGCAAGGTGCGCTTCATCGGTTTCACCGGACACAAGGATCCCCATATTCATCTCTACATGCTGGAAGTTGCCGGCAAACACAATTTCCGCTTCGATACCGTGCAGATGCCGCTCAATGTGATGGACGCTCACTTCCGCAGCTTCGGCCAGATGGTTCTGCCTAAGCTGGTCGACGAGCAGATTGGAGTGCTCGGCATGAAATCCATGGGGGATCAAATTATTTTGAAGTCGGGGGTTGTGGAGCCGCAAGAATGCTTACGCTATGCACTGAGCTTGCCCACATCCGTCGTGATCACCGGCATCGACAGCAGGAAAATTCTCGAGCAAGCCTTCGCCGTCGCCAGGAATTTCAAGCCCTTGAGCGACGAAGAGACGGCGGCCATGCTGAGCAGAACAAAGAAAGTCGCAGAAAGCGGGCAATTCGAGTTGTTCAAGACATCTGCTCAGTTCGATTCAACAGCCCATCACCCGGAGTGGCTGGGAGGGCAGGTTTCCTCGGTCACCGAACTTGCCGGCCCGGCGGCGTGACCATCATCTGGCAGGGAAGCAGGGTCGAACCAGGCAACCCTCCTTCGGTGGGCGCCATGTTTGTCGCGGACGTGGTAACGCCCACGCCTCGGCGGCGGGCCCGGGAAATCGAGATTTGTCGCCAGCCTTGCCGCACCAGTCGCAGTCGAATCGGATCACGTTTCACTGTGCGGGACGAATGGCCGAACCGGGAGATGCCCGTCGAAGTTAAGGAGTGTTCAGTCAGAGTTGTATGGGGCATCACCGAAGTAACCCGGCCAGTTCCCGCTTACTCGACCTCAATGGAGTAGTCGGTTCCTTCCCAGCGCTGCTGTTCTGGCCAGTAGAAAGTGAACATCACCTTACGACCACTTGCGAGCCTGTGCGTTGGCAAATCGATCGCATAAACGCTCAGCCCCGTATCGTTGCTGTAAGTGTCGTGCGTCGTCCTCCACTGGTCGTCACTCCAGTGCGCCATTCCCGGAGTCAGAAGCATAATGCGCAGCTTCTTGCCGCCGGGAAGCGTGCGCGTTTTGTTATTGAAACGCCAGCCAAAAAATTCGGCGGCTCGATTCTCGAAAACGTATCGCTGAACGGTTTGCAGCGGTTGGTCAAAAATCTTGCCATCCCGCAGCGAGCGCCGCAATTTGATGTATTCTGCATGGGCCCAGACCAGAGGCCGCGCCGAGCCCGTTGATTTCCCTGTAAATAGTTCGAGTGCAGGTACGTCCGCGTCATCCCAGATTTGTTCGGGAATGAGACCACTTTCATCGGTCGAGCCCTCTAGCACGCTGAGAAGAGCTTCGGCCATATGCCTACGCCCGGCTGCCATCTCGTAGTGGGCTCGCTCGCCAGCAAGGAGGGGCCAGGGGCGCCCGATGCCGGTGCCATCGAAGGGTGAGCCATCTTTGTGTTCGCCGTAACCGTCACCGTTATAGCGGTACCAGCACGGACCCTGCGGCAGCTTTACCCGCAGAACCGCATCCACAACCTTGACGGTATTTAGAATTCGCGGGTCATCGGGCGCGCGCAATCCAAAGCGAACCAGCGCCAGAAAGTCAGGACTGATGACATGGCTGGCCAAGGCATCCGAGGATCCCGGCGGCCGATTCTTGATGGGCACGAATCCCTCGAGCGGCGACGATGCTCCGTCTGCGTCGGGTGGAGCAATGCGCACGTAGTAGCCTTCGACTCCCACTTGTCTACAGAAGTCTACATTGAGCGCATACACCCACCGCTCGATGTTCTCATTCCAATTGTCGGCGGTCTCGCGCAGATAATTTGCGATCTGGGGTTCTCCGGCCATCTCGCCCATATCGGCGGCCGCGAGCAACGCTGCGATTTCGGCAGCCAGCGTGAAGGGAGAATAGCCGGCGTCTTCCTCCCAACGATCCTGTTGCGTTACCGGGCCATTGCGCATGATAAAGCCAGCCGCTCGCCGCACCATCGGCCACCAGCGCTTGATATCGCCCAGTTTTTCCGGAGCTTCACGACGCAGCATGTCGACGAGAAGAATCGGAAACGAGGTCTCATCCATCTGCAATCCCGCCCAGTAAGGACGCCCATCCAGCCATAGATTTTGTGCCCAGTGGCCATCCGCCTCCTGGGTGACCTCCAGGTAGCGCAGCACGCGAAAAGCATCGTCCACGGCACCGGCCGCGAGCAACGCGCCAGCGGTTTCGACCAGGTCGCGCGGCCAAACCAGGTGATATCCGCCAAGATCTTCATCTCCTTTCTGGAAACCCCACGGAACCGACAGGCTCGCGATAATGCCACCGAGCAGCGATTTCGACTCATGACTGCGTAGAACCGCAGTGCTGGTGCGGTAAAGGTCTTTTTCTCGCCGGGGATCATCGAGCGGAGTCAGCGAGCTTTGCCATCGTTTCCAGTGACGGAGATACTCGGTCTCGGCGCAGTCAAACCCGTCCAAGATGCTCGAAAGCGCCTGCTGCCCGGCTTCCGACCAGACCCCGCCCAGGCCGATGGCGAGAAGAAAATCACCTTGGCTGGCATGCAAATCGATTTCTCCGGTCAATGCGATATTGCCGTCCAGGGCCTGAGCATGTTCGCGGGTCATCTGGAAATTCTTGGAGATGTCCTGCCACCCGTCCGAGTAGCCGGCGAATCCCACCGACATTTTCCGCCAGGGGACGGAACAGGCAAACGCCAACGCATACCCGTCTCGCTCGGCAAACAGCATGGGCACACCCTTGTAATCGCCCGTCCAGCCGTTGTTGTGATAACCCCAATTAGCGAGATGAGGAGAAAGCAGGGCATATAAACTGTAGTCAGACAGCTGTCCGCCCAAGGCTTCAAAGTGGATCTTCTGCAGAACCACGTTACGGTAAGGGTCGGTGAGAACTTCCTTGACGATGCGGTATCGGCCCTCCCGACAGGTATTTTGCAGGCAATAGGCAGGAACGCCATCGGCCAGCTGAGTGATTTCCGATTCTGTATGCCGTTTTTCTTCGGAAAAGAAATTCTTGCGATCCGTAACCAGAAGTCCCTGGTCGCGGGTACAGGCGTTATCAACGCGCGGAAAGTAGATCTCGTTCAGAATGCCGTGGCTGAGCGTGAACCAGACCCGACTGTGCAGGTTCAACGCTGTGCCGACTCCGGTCTTCGCGCTGGAGGTCCAGCGCGGTTCAATGCCCGGCCACCCGGGAGCAGAACGATCTTGTTGGTCACTCAATAGGCTTAGCCCCGGAATCAATGTAACCGATCAGCTGAGGGTCGGGCGAACACCTGGGAAAACTCGCCAGACAGTGCAAAATTTACAAACCCAAAATTTACAAACAGTTGACAAAGCTTCTTTTTAGGATTGCCTTTTGTGCATCTATCCTGTAAACAGCGGTTTTGTGGAGCACTCCACGGTCT
>JBPYDQ010000594.1:0-2630 GCA_051986135.1 Terriglobales bacterium
AAGCAAAGGGCATTTTGAAGCAGTTGGTTGCCGGTCAACGTCCGGGGATACAGGATCTCGCCAGAGAGCTGCACGTTAGCACTCGAACTTTGCAGCGCCGCCTGACCGAACAAGGCATCACCTTTCAACGTCTGTTGGACGAGGCACGTCGTGAACTGGCCCATCACTACCTCCTCCACTCTCCTCGGGAGCTGAATGAAACCGCCTATCTCCTGGGCTACGAAGACGCCAACTCTTTCTTCCGCGCCTTTCACCATTGGGAAGGGACTACGCCCGGACAATGGCGACTGCTCCAAAAACGTTCGAACCCGCCGCCGCAAGCCCGTGTGGGCACAGCGTGAAACGCCTCACCACCAACCTGGCCACTGAACGAAACCCTGCAACGATTTAACGATTAAGGCCCTTCGCTTTGCTTCGGATTGACCTCTTACCGAAGGCTGATTACGCTTCGGGTTGTATGCGATATCGTTGGCTGGAGTTTCATCTTCGGGAGAAGGGGAGCATCAATGCGATTGCGCTACGGAAGAGAAAGCACCTGGGCTCCTGAGTGGAGCGGCCAGATCTTGTTCTTCCACGAAAGTTCACCGTCGATTCCCGGGGGCAATGTCAAAGTTGCCACCCAGCGTGCGCCCTCCAGTCGATATGAGGTTTCAATCATACCCTCCGGGTGCGGCATGGAAGCAGCGAGCTGGTGCAATCCGTTAAGGTGTGGCTCAATGCGAACCTGCTTGAAACCTGGGGCGGCTGGCCGAATGCCCGCAACGATGGTCAGCAAATCGTAGTTTGGGCTAGCGCTCCACGCATGGCAATCGGAACGGGCCGGCTCAGGAGTTTCTGCCCAAGTACTCAGACCCAAATCAAGCATGTTGTACCAGGGTGCTAGTTGTCCGAGATAGATATCCCCCAGGCCTGCGTGATCGAGAGCTCGACTTAGGTAGAAGCGAAAGTAATAGCTCATTTCAGACATAGGTGGCACTGTCTTTCCGTCTACGATTGTGTTCTCGTGATCGTTCGCTGCGGTCAGCCGCTGGAGGATTGCCTGCTGCTGATCATGAGGCGCAATATCGAGCATGACAGCAAGTACGTTTGCCTGCTTGCTCCAGGAATTGTTTGCCGGGGTGTCGGCGTAGAGACCATGTTGTTCATCCCAACTTTCGCGGTTGAGAGCCTCCGTCGCCCGGCGGATGATGACGTGATATTCCTCAACTCTTTCTTTGCTGCCATACTCGGATTCCATCTCCTCGGCAGCTTGTAAAGCTTCGACAAACTGTAGCGTAAGAAATGTCGATCCACCATCAGACTCCTGCGGCGGGACACCGTACTTGTAATTTGCAGTCCAGTCGGCAAACTCCCACCATTTCACTTTGCCCAGAAGACCATCTGGACGAAGATGCGCCGCATACCAATCAAGCACTGAGCGGGTATGAGGCAGTGTGTCCTTCACCAGCCGCAGATCATCGACATACATCCAATAGTCGTGGAGCATGTTGACCCAAAGCAGCGAGAAGGTGGGGATAAACTGCGGCAAACCCGATGGGTAGCGGCTCTCCGTGATACCCTCTGGAGTTCGCGAGTCGTCAATGTTGGTGATAGCCTGGCGAGCAAGGCGCGAGTCACCCGAAACCACGTAAGAGATCAAAGCTTGAATGCGTGTGTCGCCAACATACTGAAGCTGCTCCCAATAAGCGGCGTCCATGTAGGTCTCATGCGCATCGAGCCGAGCTGTGCGCCAACCAGTTTGCCAGATGCGATCGAGATCGCGAATATCGCCGGAGATCTTCGCGTTTTCAGTGAAAGGATATGCCGAGAACCAGGCCCGGAGCGACTCGAGCTTCATTGGTTCGGATTTGGTTATGACTTCGATTTGCAGATAACGCCATGTCCGCCACCACAGAGGCACGAAAGCGCAGTTGTCCCGTCCGCCGGATATGAACTGGTCGGTGATTCCATCGATATGGCGCCCAGCAATTTCATCGCGATTGCCTTTCTTGCTTTGAGAATCATAAAGGGCTTCAGAATACGTGACACGGATCTCAGCATCCCGGCCACCGCTGATTGTCAGCTCCGGATAAGCAGTCTGCAGGACTCGATGGTCCAGCAGCAACCTAATGTGAGAGTTTGCAGGAACCTCGAGTGGGGCGGCGGGGAATCCCGAAGTTGATGACGTACCCTCCGCGCGAACAACGACACCTGAATCAACAAGCCGATGCTCCATTGGCGGTAGCGAATCCTGAACTAGTTCCCAATGACTTGGTGCATCCTGGGCCTCGCGAGTAGCTGCGCGCCCCAGGAGCTGCGGGGATTCCCACCCGGAAGAGTAGGTTTGAGGCTCGTCCCAGGACCAATCGAGGATGCGTCCATCGATCTTTTCGCCAGGACCCGCTGCATAGTATCCCCGGATGCCTTCATGCCCGAGGGCCGCGCGTCCGGTCTCTTGCTTGACTTGCCAATCTTTGCCAGTATTAACAGAGCCCTCCGCATCGGTGTCTCCTTGCATCAGGAAGCCAGTTCGGTTGCTTATCTGTGCCACCGGTGCCAACTCACCGAAATTCCACACCACCGCCGCGAAGACGTTTCGGCCAGGTCGAAGGAGTGAAGCAAGGTCGACGGTCTCGAACCGCCAGTGAAAG
>JBPYDQ010000595.1:0-2456 GCA_051986135.1 Terriglobales bacterium
GCACTTCGTCGGTTTGCCACAGGGCAGTGATCTCCGCCAGGATCTGAGCTTCATAATTGCGCGCGTCACCCTGGGCGAGCGGAAATTGATCGAGACGCTCCAGAGCGGCCGCAATCCGGCGGCGCTTGTAGAGCACAGTGTGGCGGGCAACTTCGGTTGGGTGGGCGGTAAAAACGGGTGTCACTTTTACTTGGCGCAGGGCTTCGACTATTTCCGAACCCGATTTTCCTGCGGCTCGCAACCTTAGCAGGGTACCGCGAAACGACCCCGCAACCGGTTTTTGGTCGGATCGCAGACGGGCAGCCCGACGGCGCCGTTTGCGGTGATTGGTCTCCGCGAGGTTGGTGAGTTCGAAGTAGATCGCGAAAGCTTTCGTTATCTTGTAAATGTCGGCCACGGGAAGCTGGCCGATCAGCTCGCGCGCTCGGAGCATCAGTTTGTCCTCTGACTGCGGCCCCAGCGCCCTTTGAGCCTGTTCGCGATGTTGAATTAACAACCGGCGCAGGCGCTCCACTAGGTCAAAAAATGCCTCACCCTCCTGCTCCACCAGAACACGCCCGAGCAGCATGCCCAGAAATCGCACGTCGCGGCGCAGAGGCTGCTCCTTGGCAGGATTTCGGGTATCTGCAGTCAACTCGGCGAGCCGGGTCTGGGGATCATCGCCGCACCAGAGAGGCGTTTCGGGCATGGGAGTATTCTAGCCAAATCTACTCGGCTTGCTTCGACCGGCAGCTGCCCTCGACGGTTACTGCCTGATTTTTCCACGTTCCTCCCGGAGACTTCTGTATAATTGATTGTGCACTCCAGCCTGCACGATTCCAAAACACAATCTAGAGTGAGGGCGCGATGTCGGCTAAGTACATCTTTGTGACCGGGGGCGTGGTGTCTTCCTTAGGCAAGGGATTGGCGGCGGCGTCGATCGGCTGCCTGCTCGAGAGCCGTGGGCTGAGAGTCAACCTCATGAAGTTTGATCCCTATTTGAATGTTGATCCAGGAACCATGTCGCCCTTCCAGCACGGGGAGGTCTTTGTAACCGACGACGGCGCCGAGACAGATCTCGATCTGGGTCACTACGAGCGCTTCACCCATTCCAAATTGAGCCGCGACAATAACTGGACTACCGGCCGCATCTACGAGCAGATCATCGCCAAAGAGCGGCGTGGCGACTATCTGGGAAAAACGGTGCAGGTCATTCCGCATGTAACCAACGAAATCAAAGCGGCCATGAAGAAGGTTGGCCAGGAGGTGGACGTAGCGATTGTAGAAATTGGCGGCACGGTCGGAGATATCGAGTCGCTGCCCTTCATGGAAGCCATCCGCCAGATGCGGCAGGAATTGGGACGCGAGAACACCCTTTTTGTGCATGTCACCCTGGTCCCCTTCATTGCCGCCGCTCAGGAACTCAAAACCAAGCCCACTCAGCACTCCGTTAAGGAATTGCTCAGCATTGGAATTCAACCGGATATTCTGCTGTGTCGAACCGATCGATTTCTTTCGAAAGACATCAAGTCAAAAATCGCGCTTTTCTGCAACGTCGAAGAAGAGGCCGTTATTACCGCCAAGGACGTGGCTTCCATTTACGAAGTGCCGCTGGTGTTTTCGCGGGAGGGTGTGGACACATTGGCGCTGAAATATCTACACCTCAAGGCAAAAGAGAGCGATTTGAAAGATTGGGAACAACTGGTCGATCGCGTCTACAACCCCAAAGACGAGGTGCATATTGGGATCGTTGGCAAGTATGTCGAATACGAAGATTCCTACAAGTCGCTGAAAGAGGCGCTGGTCCACGGCGCGCTGGCGCACAATTTGAAGCTTCAGCTTAACTGGATCGAAGCGGAAGGTCTGGAAGCCGATGAGGCCAGCCGCGACGCGCAACTGGAAGAGTACGACGGAATCCTGGTTCCGGGGGGATTCGGCAAACGCGGCATGGAAGGCATGCTGCAGGCCATTCGCTATGCCCGCGAGAAGAATGTGCCCTATTTCGGTATTTGCTTGGGCATGCAGACGGCGTGCATCGAATATGCCCGGAACGTTTGCGGGCTGGAGGATGCCAATTCCAGTGAATTCGATCCTGCTACACCTCACCGCGTCATCTACAAGCTGCGCGAATTGCGTGGCGTCGAAGAGCTTGGCGGGACCATGCGGCTCGGTGCCTGGACCTGCAAAATTGAGCCCGGAACGCTTGCCCACAAAATTTACGGCAGGCTGGAGATCAGCGAACGTCACCGCCATCGTTACGAGTTCAACCGGGAATATGAAGGGACTCTAACCGCGGGCGGCCTGCGCATTTCCGGATCAACTCCCGACGGTACCTACGTCGAGATGGTGGAAATCCCCGAACATCGGTTCTTCATTGGTTGCCAGTTCCATCCGGAATTTAAGTCCAAGCCCCTCGAGCCGCACCCGCTATTCCATTCATTCGTTGGCGCGGCTTACGAAAATGGCCGGCAGCGCAA
>JBPYDQ010000596.1:0-14837 GCA_051986135.1 Terriglobales bacterium
AAAGCGCTGACACGATGCTTGGAGATCACAATCTCCTCTTCTTTTGGGGCGATTGCAGCGGGTATCGCACCGAGCGGTTCCTGGAACAGTGCCTGATGTTGGGGTGAGGACTTAATGCTGCTAAATAGAGGGTTTCGAAAACTGACTTCGGGGAGTCCGCGACGGAAGCCGACTCGGACATGAATTACGGCGATGCCGCGGGCACGCGCGTAATCAAGGACACTAGCGACACGCGCTAAGAAACTCTCCTTGTCATCTTTAGCATAAATGGAAACGATACCGGTCTGGCAGTCCAAGCTCAGAACGGCAGTATGGACCGGATCCAATGAAAATCTATCGGGCACATCGAACTCCCTAGCGCGGTTCCTGCCCCCAGTCATCGTAACCCAGAAGATCGGGATCGTGGTGCGATATCCCGATTACAGCAGCGGTTTTTGCGACCCTGTTTATGCTGAGATCAACCTGCCTGTCCCCTTCGCTGCGTTTCCTTTCTCAAAAACGCACGAATCGCGTGATCTTCGCATAAGCCGATGGCGCGATTGTACGCAGATTCCGCAGGTCGCCCCATGCGTTTCAAAAGATTGGCGGAGAGTGCCCAATAAGGCTGATACTCGCTGACTGCTTCGGTCGGAATGGTTTCCAGCAGCCTCCATCCAGCAACAGGCCCGTGGGCTTCCGCCACGGCGGCGGCGCGAGCGACGAGCGCCCCGACTGTTTCCGAAATCCGAATCAGCCCTTCGTATAGCACACGGACCGCTGTCCAATCCGTGTAGCCGGTCCTCATGCGCATCGCGTGAGCCGACTGGATTGCCGCTTCAAACTGAAATCGCCCCATTCGCTGCATTCGGGAAGCTTCGCTCAAGAAGTGCTCCCTCGGCGATCATCTCCCGAGACCAGCGCGTCACGTCTTGTTCAGAGAGCGGCACATAGGCTCCTTCCGCGTCGCGCCGTGCTTCACGCCATGCCTCGCAATGCAACATCAAGGCCACGAGACCCAGTGCCTCAGGCTCAGACGGCATAAGCTCGACCAGCAGCCTGCCCAGATTGATGGCCTCGGCCGCGAGTCCCTTTCGGCGCAGATCGGACCCGGCAACCTTCTCCCAGCCACTCCCATAAGCCGCGTAGATGGCTTCGAGCACGAATTCCAGGCGCTCCGGCAATTCCTTGGGCTCGGGTAGGTCGAACCGAATTCGTGTAGCCCGGATCTTCGCCTTGGCGCGTGTGAGGCGCTGCCCCATCGCAGAAGGCTTCGCAAGAAAGGCTGCGGCAATTCGTGCCGCATCCAATCCCAGCACTACTTGAAGCATCGGTGGCGTGCGCGCGCCGACCTCAATGGCAGGGTGAGCGCAGACAAACAGTAATCCAAGTCGTTCATCGGGGAACAAGACGCTCGAGTCAGCTATGCGTTCGGCTTGTTCGGTCGCGACTAGCAGTTTGGGCACCGAATCCGTATGCACCTGCGCGTGTCGGGCAACCTCAATCAGTCTTCGTCGTGCCGCTACGAGCAGCCAAGCCTCCGGCTTATCCGGTACTCCGCGTTTGGGCCAGGTTTTGAGTGCTGACTGAAAAGCGTCGCTGAGGGCATCCTCCGCCGCGGCCACATCGTGAGAGCGGGCGGCGAGAAAGGCAAGCAGGCGGCCGTAGGAATCGCGAACTGCCTGCTCTATTGCTTCGTGCGTGGCCAGCGTGTGCTGGCTTTCATCGTGCCGGTTGCTCATTTGCCCCGGAATCTTCCTCGCTCGCGCTTGTCTCAACATACTGGTTCGAGTGGGATTGACCGGATTGGTGGGTAGACAAACATAGAGCGTTCCGGTAGGAGCAGAGTTCTTGGACGAGTTCTCCTTTGTCGACAACAATTCTTGCGAATTCCTGGTTTTCCGAGCCGCTGCATGATGTAGCTTGGTGGGCCCGAGGCTCATAGGCAAACGGGAAAGGAGCGCAGCGAGGACATGGCATTGCTCCCGCTTGGGCTTGCCTGACGTTCGGGGCGTAGTACATGACGTGCGGTACCGTGATGGTCATCACGCTATCCTTCAAATTTGGGTCCAAGGACGTATAGCTAGGCATGAGGGGCGCGGTCATAGGGGAGAATCTGGGGTGGTCGGGAGCCTTATACGGGTCTTTTGCCTCTGACCACGATCGCGGCCTAGCGACGACTCCTAAAAAACGCTTGCAGCAACTCCGCGCAGCGGCCAGCCAAAACGCCTTCTTGAACTTCCATTGTGTGGTTCAGTTGCGGATGATTCAACACCTGCATGACGGAATGAACGGCACCTGCCTTGGGATCATCCGCTCCGTAAACCAGGCGCTTGAGGCGGGCATGGATCATTGCTCCGGCACACATCGCGCACGGCTCAATCGTAGCAAACAGCTCACAGTCGCCTAGGCGGTGGTTGCCGACCTTGGCACCGGCCTTGCGCAGAGCCACAACTTCGGCGTGCGCACTGGGATCGGAGTCGGTGAGATTGCGGTTCCAGCCGCGTCCGACGATGCGGCCGTCAAGCACCACAACTGCGCCGACGGGAACCTCGCCCGATTCCAAGGCGCGCTGGGCGGCGCGAAGCGCTTCTTCCATCCATAGTTCGTCGGAGGCGATAATCGTTTGTGGGTTGTTGGCCATTAGTCGTAAGCGAAAGCGGATCCTCGATTCCGTGTCGCTGCGCTCCGGTTGAAATTGAGATCAGAAGCTTCAGGTCAAGTATATGAGAAAGATGGTGTGGCTCCAGATATTGGCTGGCGCTACTTCTGCTATGTCGCCCCGGGTGGTATATTTTGAGTGTATGGGGATGCCTAGCCTGCTACGTAAAGTGTTGATGGTCGACCTGATCAAAGGCCTGAGTGTCACGTTCCGCTACCAGGATCCGAAACAGATCTACACGGAACAATACCCGCTCCAACGGCCTCAGGTGGCGGAGCGCTATCGCGGAGCACCACGGCTGAATGTTAACCCCGACACCAACGAGACCATGTGCATAGCCTGTGACCTGTGCGCGTTGGCATGCCCCGAACACCTGATTGTCGTCACCAGCGAACGCAACGAGAAAACTCGCCGTAAGGAACTCACCACCTTTACCTACGACCTGAGCCGCTGCATGTTTTGTGGCCTGTGCGAGGATGCCTGTCCGACGGATGCTCTGGAACTCACCCAGGATTTTGAGTTGGCGAACTACACCCGCGAGGGTGCGATCTGGGACCGTGAGACGCTGGAAAGAGGTCCACAGCCAACAGAGTACAGGAAGTGAGTCCTGGCTGGAGATTCGGACTCGGTCCCTTCCAAACCCTCACGGTTTGGTTCTTCGGAGGCAAAACCAATGGCGCGGATCTCAGGCGCAGTCCCAGCCAAGCAGGGTGTGATAGCAGGGTGGTTTACTCGACTCGTCTATGCTCTGACGAGGAGAAAGCTCGGACGAGTGGTCACGCCCGTCGAAATCACCGCTCACCACTCTCGAATCCTCTGGGGTTACGGCCAAATGGAACAGGCCTTGCTTGGCAGCAATCAGATCGATTCCAAGCTTAAGGAGCTTGCTTCGTTACGGGTTGCTACCTTGGTAGGCTGTCCCTTTTGAATGGACATCGGGACTGCGGTCAGCAGGCGACAAGGAATCTCAGAAGAAAAGATTAGAGCTTTAGGCAACTTCCGCAGCAGCACGCTCTTCTCCGCCCAGGAAAAAGCGGTTTTGGAGTACGCCGACGCAATGACGCAGACTCCCGTTGAAGTCGGGGATGCGCTTTTCCAACAGTTGGGCGAAAGCTTCAACAATGAACAGTTGGTGGAGCTTACCTCGACGATTGCATGGGAAAACTATCGTGCACGGTTTGATCACGCCTTCGGCGTGGAATCTGCGAATTTCACCCAAGGTGCTTACTGTGCCCTGCCTGTACGGGATGCACACCAAGCGCTATCAAGAGAACAAGTAACCTAAGCCGCTGGTTGCTGCTGTGTCATGCAATGGATTGCTCCGAAACCCCAGATCAGATCACCGGAATAAATACCCACCACCTCGCGATCGGGGAATAGATCGCTGAGAATATTCAACGCGATTCGGTCATTGACATCATTAAAAACCGGCACCAGAACCAAACCGTTCGCGATGTAGAAATTGGCGTAGCTGGCGGGAAGGCGGCGGCCAGCGAAGATAATTGGGCCAGGCATGGGGAGCTCTATAACTTGCAGAGGCTCGCCATTCTGATTCCTGGCCGCGCGCAGACGGCGCCGATTGTCCTCCAGCGGTTCGTGGTTCGCGTCCTTCCGATTATGTTCCACCATGGTAACGACGGTGCCAGGGCTTACAAACCGGGATAGATCGTCCACGTGCCCATGGGTGTCGTCACCGACGATGCCGCGCCCCAGCCAGATCACGGTGTTAACCCCAAGGTAATGACGAAAAACCTTATCGTAGTCCTCGCGTCCCATGCCGGGGTTCCGCTGCTGTTCGGTGCTGAGCAGACACTCCTCGGTGGTGAGCAACGTACCTTGGCCGTTGCAGTCGATCGAACCGCCTTCCAGTACCACTCGCCGATTCCCGAATAGAGGGCGAATCTGGGGGGCGCGCGCGGTTTTTGCCATGAGGGTGCCGACCGCCTCGTCCAGCTTCCAATTCGGGTATTTCGCCCAGGCGTTGAAACGCCACTTTATCGCGCCGATGGATGGAGCCCTAGCGGGGCCCGGGCGGCCGGCAATGGCAGCGCCCGTCAGATTTGTTATAAACGTGCAGCCGGAATCGCGCGTCCACACACGATTCGTGGGCCAACGATGAAAACGAATATTTTTCAGCAAGGCATTGGCCCGCTCGAGAATCTTCTTTGCCTGTTTCTCGCCAGCCGCATCTTTGACAATCAACTCTACGCGCTCGTGCCGGGCTAGGTTGCGAATGATCTCTGCGTAGACCCATGGAATAGGCTCAAACTTCGCCGGCCAATCGTTTCGATAGTGCGGCCATGCCAGCCAGGTCGCAGCGTGGGGTTCCCACTCGGCCGGCATCCGATGAAGGCCTGCGGGACGCATTTTTGGTTCAAGGACTTCTGAGACCTTGCTTGGCATCGACAATTGAGATTGCGCTCCAGGAGCCCGCGAACTATTCAGCGCTAATCTAACAACCTATGGGTGATAGGCGCGTAGCTGTCAATCCGGCGGTCACGCAGGAATGGCCAATTCCGGCGCGTATCTTCTATTTTTTGCAAGTCCACCTCGCCGACGACGATTTCTTCTTTATCGTTCGATGCCTCGGCGATCACCGTTCCAAACGGATCGCACAGGAATGATCCACCCCAGAATTGCAGGCCTTCCCCGGGTGCCGACCTGCCGCGAATATTCCCAGTTTCGAAGCCGACCCGGTTCACGACACCGACATAAACCCCATTCGCGATAGCGTGTGCCCGCTGAATTGTACGCCAGGCATCGTGCTGGGTCTTACCAAACTCCTCTTTCTCTGCCGGATGCCACCCGATGGCAGTCGGATAAAACAAAATACTGGCCCCCTGCAAAGCTGTCAGCCGCGCTCCCTCCGGGTACCACTGGTCCCAGCAAACCAGCGTTCCTAATTTGCCAATTTGTGTTTGGTGCGCGCGAAATCCCAAATCTCCCGGAGTGAAGTAGTACTTCTCGTAATAAAGAGGATCGTCGGGAATGTGCATCTTGCGATAGATTCCTCGCAACGCGCCATCCGTATCGAAAACCGCAGCCGTGTTGTGGTAGATCCCCGGCGCGCGCTTCTCAAACAGCGACGCGACCAGCACGATCCCGTGCTGCCGAGCAACTTCCGACAGCTGGGCCGTTGTCGGCCCCGGAATTGGCTCGGCCAGATCGAACAGGGAAGCGTCCTCACGCTGGCAGAAATACTGTGTCTGGAACAACTCCGGCAGACAGACAACCTGTGCACCTCGTTGCGCTGCCTCGGCGACACGTGCGAGGGCCTTGTGGAGATTGTCATTCGGCTCTGGCCCGCAGGACATCTGTACTAGGCCAACTCGGAATCTCTCGAGAGACAAAACCAGCTCCAATCAAATCGACGCCTTAGAATATCAGGACTAGTCCGGACTCAGTAGTGACGGGCGCATTGACTGGGCTGAAAAGGTGGCGGCAGAGCTGACCGCTCGTGGTCTCCGTTCGTGTCTTTCCTGTAAAGTGTTTATTTCTTGCCTACTATCCTCTGCGGAGGTGTCCAGATGAAACATAGCCAGCGTGACGGGACCGGAATCGACCGAAAATTGCACAACCCGATCGAGGATCGGTTGACCCCGTTGGAGCCGCTCGACTTGGGCCGCATTCACTCTATCGATGAGCTGGTGCGCGCGATGGCGAAGACTGCCTTCACCGGCCGACAGCTTGGCGAGGCCGCGGACATCCTCGAAGCCATGGCTCTCGATCAGGCCTGCTATAAGGTAATGACCCTCGCCGGTGCCATGACCGTGGCCAAGCAAGGCCTCATCATTACCGAGCTAATCGATCGCGGCATGGTGAACGCGATCGTGTCAACCGGGGCGCTGATGGCGCATGGACTGGTCGAGGCCACGGGACGCGCGCATTTCCGTTACAATCCCGAAGTCACCGACGAAGAACTCTACGAGCAAGGCTACAATCGCGTCTACGACACCTTAGAGCCGGAGACCAACCTCGATGATGTCGAGCACGTAATGTTTGACATTCTGGGAAAGTGGGACGCGAACGATCTAGTTTGCTCCTACAAGCTCAACCAGGTGATTGGCCGGCATCTCAGCAAGAATGCCAAGGAGCGTGGAATTCTGAAATCTGCTTACGAAAAAGGTGTGCCTGTGTTTGTGCCCGCCTTCACAGACTCTGAGCTTGGCCTGGACTTCGCCTTAGCCAATCGTGCTCGCGACCGCGACAATAGGCCGCGCCTGAAGTTCGATCCGTTTCTAGATCTGGAGTACTTCGCCGAAACTCTGCTCAAACAGAAGCGTCTGGGCATTTTCACCATTGGCGGCGGGGTACCACGGAACTGGTCGCAGCAATTCGGGCCGTTCATCGAGCTGCGTCACCGCCAGCTCGGAGAAGATGTCCCGCTGAAGCGTTACCACTACGGCCTGCGTATTTGCCCGGAGCCGGTTTATTGGGGTGGCTTGTCAGGCAGCCCGTACAGTGAGGCGGTGTCGTGGGGGAAGTTCGTTCCCCCAAACGAGGGAGGCCGATTCGGCGAAGTATTCGTGGACGCCACCGTCGGGTTACCGGTCATCGTGGCCGCGGTTCTGGAGCGGCTCGACAAAGGAAAGCCATCGTCACGGGCCAAGAAGAAGGTTCTCGCGCGCGGATAGCGAAAATAGTCACTCGGTAAGACACAAAGAGAGCAGAAAAACGTTTCCTCATCGTGAACCTTTGTGTCCTGGTGGTGGAACTTGCTAATCAAAGATGAAGATGGCTGACGCGATCACCGTGGTCCAAAGGCCGCGCTTGTCGCCTACAGCCGACTGGGTCACGTTGGCGGTGCGCACAATCTTGTTGGACAAGCGGTAAATCTGCTTCTTTTCGTCCCAAGAACGATCGGGATCAAATTCCACATTCAGAGTGGTGGCCAGCATCTCGGCCGCGAGTTCCTCGGCGTAGTCGCCAGCCGCGTCCTCGGTCTCACCAAAGGAGTGATGCTCACTGAGGTAGCCGTAGGTGTTGCGATCGGCAGGAATGGCCACACCGATCGATGCGGCCAGCAGGCGGTGGGGCTCGTGGGTGGAGTTTTCAGCGACGACGGCAAACACCACCTCACCCGGATGCAGGTACTTCAGCCCCTGCGACCGGGCAATCAGTTTGCAATTTGGCGGAAAGATTGAAGAGACACGCACCAGGTTTTGTGCAGCGATTCCGGCGTCGCGTAATGCCAGCTCGAAACTTGTTAGACGCTCACGATGTTTACCGACCCCCTTGGTGAAGAAAACCCGCTTGGGGACCATGTCCTTGGACAATTCTCGTTTCCTCCGTCATGTCGGCTAAAAGGCGAATCTAACACACGCAAATGTGAACACGATATGAATTTTGCGGGAGCACAAAAAAAATTACGGAGATCCCGAAAGGGACCTCCGTTCGGAAGCCAAGCGTTGCTCGAGTTCAAGCGCCGGAAACCGAGCTCACCTGGATCGTATCGCCGTTGACAGTGCCGCTGATCTTGGCTTTTTGTCCGACCAATTTGTCGAGTTCATCGGTTGCGGATTTGTCGCTAGTCTCCAGGGTGTACACCTTGTCTCCTACCACGAGGGCGTATTTGGATCCCTGCTTGAGGCAGGCGTGGGCGCAACCGACCGCATCGCCTGGCATCATATGCTTAGCTCCACACATCGAATCGCTCACTACTCCAGTGAAGGTCTGCCGGCTGGAGCCTTTCTTGTCGGCCAGGGAAGGCACAACGCTTAACAAGGACAGTAGAAGCAGGCTCGCCAGAGAAATTGCCTGGGTGCGAACATGAACTCTCATCGGTATTTCTCCTGTCATAGGGAACCGATCTTTGGTTCCGCATGCGTTCGACTATTGAATACCATATAGAGCAACCAGCCGGCAAAAAGTTGCTGAGAGCCAATCGAGTTCGCTTGAATTAGGCCATGGGTGTGGTAAAGGCATGGTTGGCTCCAACAAAAATGAGGTTTCTAACCTGGTTTGGTGCACAGCTCGCCGAAAACCCGAGCGCATAGTAATTCGGCAGTTCCTGCGTCGCCGAAGAAGATAGGTGGCATGAAGTCAAGTCGCGAATTGCGGGCGCGATCAAGCGCTCGGCGGGTCGCGACCCGGTTCAAGCTTCAGGCCACGGGAAGTGGCAGCTAGTTGGTAAGGTCCTGGCCGGATACCACAACAAATTTCAAATCTGACCGGCACCCACTCTGTATTGTCGGCCAGTACCAGATCCAGTTTCGTGCCGGCACAAGAATCCGAGTAGGAAGCGGACAGGGACACCGGGAACACTGCTGCGCCGGAGGCTTCGTCTCGGCCGCAGCCAGCCTCGTCGTAACGAACGGCGGCAGGACGACTCGCATTCTTATCAGGATTTGGCAGGAGCGGCGGCCAAGGCTGGCTTCAGTTTAACTGCAATGTCAATAAAGGCCAGTGCGGCGCGGCTGAGTGCCTTGTCCTTACGAAAGACCAACGCCAGGTCACGGCGGATCTGAGCATCGGCAATCGTGATCATGGCCAGCACGCCTGCCCGAACGTCTTCTTCGGCATTCGATCGGGCAATAAATCCGACACCCACATCAGCGGCCACGAAGCGCTTCAACAGCTCGCTCGAATCCAGCTCCATGGAATATTGCGGCTTGAGTTTGCGTTCATAAAAAAGGTCTTCAAGAGCGTCGCGGGTGTGTCCGGCTTTTGGCACCAGCAGAGGGAACTTGGCCACCTCCGCGACCGCCGTCGATTGCGATTTCGCTAACACGTGGTGAGGGGGGGCGATAATTACCAATTCGTCGCGGTGAATAAGCACCACCGTGAGCCGATTGTCTGTGACGGGCAGGGAAACGACGCCGAAGTCCACGGAATTGTCGACTACGCTCTCGAGAATCCGTGCATAATCGGCACGCTTGATGTTTACCGCGACCGTCGGATATTGCTTTTTGAACTCTGCAAATACCTCCGGAAGGATGTGCAGACAGGTCCCTTCGTTGGCCCCCACAACGATCTCGCCGCGGGGAACGCGCTCGGCTTCTGCGATCGCAGTTAGCACGGCCTTGCGCGCGTCGATGGTTTCCTCGGCCCATTTCTGGAAGATCTTGCCCGAGGCGGTGATCGAGACCCTCCCGCCCGAACGGTCCAGCAGTTTGGCGCCGACTTCCTCTTCCAAGGCGCGGATCTGCGACGAAATCGCCGGCTGTGTGCGGAAGCGCTTCTCCGCTGCCCGCGAAAACGAGCACAGGCGGGCAACTTCAAGGAACGTTTCTAGTTGGTCGAAGTCCATAAAAAAGCCGTTAGCCGACGGCACTTAGCCAAACCACAGGCCACTCCGTCATCCCTTGCCAGGGGCTTTCAGGCTGGCAGAGGAACTCGGGACTTTTGTGCCAGAACAAACTCCGTTTCGGGCCAAATGCAACTGCCGCCTGGCAAGGGACGGTTTCTCCCACATCATAACTTTAATCTGCCGGCGATAAAGCTGCCTTATGACGCCCATAAAAACAATCAATTTCCGCACACTGGGGTGGGGAAATATCCTGAGTTTGACCGAGATGCCGGCTTGACATCACGCGCCGTTTTCCGAATTCCCATGAGCCCTTCGTTGTTGCGGAAGCCGGAGCCGACCTCGGGCGCATTCGCCGTCATTTTTACGCTCATCAGCTGGGCGCAAGGAGTGAGCTATGTCTGATCCGAAAGAGGTAATGGAGTCGGTCAAGAAAAACGAAGTCAAGCTTTTAGACCTTCGTTTCACGGACTTGCCCGGACTTTGGCACCACGTCTCCTACCCTATTGACCAACTCAGCGAGTCCTCGTTTGAGGAAGGTTTTGGGATGGACGGTTCGTCTATCCGCGGCTGGGCGGCGATCCACGAAAGCGATATGCTGCTGATTCCCGACCCGGCCACCTTCATGGTCGATCCTTTTACCGAGGTGGCCACGGCGGTGATGGTGGCCGATGTCATCGATCCGGTAACCAAGCAGCGCTATGACCGTGATCCGCGCTACATCGCGCGCAAGGCAGAGATGTACCTGGCCTCGACGGGTGTTGCCGACACGGCCTATTTCGGCGCCGAAGCCGAGTTCTTTATTTTTGATAACGTCCGCTTCGATCAGCGCGAGCAGCACGGCTTTTATTTCATCGACGCTGAGGAGGGCCGCTGGAATTCCGGCCGCCAAGAAAACAATCTCGGATACCGGCCTCGTTATAAAGAAGGTTATTTCCCGGTTCCCCCCACGGATCATTACCAGGACCTGCGCTCCGAGATGGTCATGACCATGCAGAAGTGCGGGCTCGAGGTCGAATGCCACCATCACGAGGTCGCGACCGGGGGCCAGACCGAAATTGATCTGAAATTTGATTCGCTGGTCCGCTCCGCCGACCACATGATGCTCTACAAGTACATTGTCAAGAACGTTGCCAACCATTACGGCAAAACCGTGACTTTCATGCCCAAGCCCATTTTTCAGGACAACGGCAGTGGCATGCACACTCACCAATCGCTGTGGAAAGGCGGCAAGCCGTTGTTTGCTGGCGACGGCTATGCGGGACTGTCGGAGATTGCGCTGTGGTATATCGGGGGCTTAATCAAGCACGGGCCGGCGCTGTCCGCGCTGATTGCCCCGACCACGAATTCGTACAAGCGCCTGGTGCCCGGCTTCGAGGCACCCGTGAATCTGGCATACTCCCGCCGCAATCGCTCCGCAGCGTGCCGCATCCCCATGTATTCGGCGTCGCCGAAAGCGAAGCGAGTCGAGTTCCGCCCGCCTGATCCGAGTTGCAATCCCTATATGGCTTTCGCCGCTATGATGATGGCTGGACTCGATGGCATCGAAAACAAGCTCGATCCGGGCCAGCCGCTGGATAAAGACATCTACGATCTGGGCCCGGAGGAGCTGGCCAAAGTCCCCTCGATGCCCGGCTCACTTGAAAGCGCGCTGGATGCGCTCGAGAACGATCATCAATTTCTGCTCAAGGGCGACGCGTTCACCGAGGAGCTCATCGCCACCTATGTCGACTACAAGCGCTCGAAAGAAGTGGACGCGGTGAGGCTGCGGCCACATCCGCACGAGTTTATGCTTTATTACGACATTTGATGTAACTTATTGAAAACAAAGAGATAATATACTACACGGGCAAGCCGTGTCGAAAGCTGCTGAGTTCTTTGACTCGTGCGGAGGAAAAGGCGGATGAGATCCGCCGCTTTCGAACCCGGAGCTTGCTGAACTCGCACGCCTCGGTGCTGAGAAACAACTCGGCCGGTCTCTGTCGAAAACGCAGTCGCTCTGTACGTCGAATCCGCAATCAAGCCCGATTAACCGTCGCCAATACCTGGAGTGGTTGCGTTTTTCAATTGATTCTTTCGCACAGGGCGCATCGGCAAAAACCCTTGCACCGGAGCAAAATTTTAGCGCTACTGAAGGGACTACAACTTCATTTACACCTGCGCAATTCGAACAGTTGCTGTCGGCGATCGAAGAAGTGAAGGGTCTGCTGAATGTGGACCGGCAGACGCGAGATCTGTGGCGCCCTCGTCTTGGCATTGCGATTAAACTCGTAACCGGGTGTTCACAGGTCTAAACGCCCCGATTTCAACAGCAAGTCATGGCATACGCCGCAACCCACTCTGACTTGGGCATACCGCAATGAGCCGCTTTCCAAAAGCATTCCACCTAACGTGTGCGATCTTCTCCTTGTCCAAACTCAGCCACCCAACCAATCGAGCAGCCAATGACCAATCGACGCCGCCAGCATCAATTAGGCTGCCTTTGCTACTAGTTTGGTCTTAGTCTAGACTTGCCGATCTGACGTTTTTGGAGCAGGGGAGCAGGAGGACCGCGACATGCATCCGATCGCAGCCGTACTCGTGTTGACCCTAGTTTGCACAGCCACCCTAGCAGAATTTCAGACCCAAACGCCCGCTGGGAAGTCGAACGGCCCGGCGCCGGCACCAGTCTCAAGCAACGAGGCCCTCATTGAGCGTGCGAAATCGCTTGAGCTGAATACTGCCTATGTGTCCCCTCCGGGGGATCCGCTTGAACATCACACCTCAGGCTTCGCCAAGATCATGTGCTCCGCGGTGTTCATCACTGGATTGGATCCCGCCTTCGCCGCCGAGAACGTCGGATACTTCACTGCCCCTTATGCGGAACGTGCGAAGGTGGGGAAACCCGTCATCGATCGAGTTAACAAGGCCGTGCACATCGGGATGCCCAATGGCGTGACGGTCACCGCCAAATACCTGGGCGACCAAGGGTGCGTGACTCTGCCCGCGGGCAAGAGTTCCGTGAACTTCACACCGATCAAACTCAACAGTCATCTGCCTGACGCCGCGTCCCAGCCCTGGCCCATGGGTGATGTTTTACCCATGGAGCCTTTACCTCGAGAGATCGATTCAGGCAAACTGAGGCAAGCCGTGGACGCGGCCTTCGAGCCGGCCGCCGCGATGACTGCGGCGTTCGTCGTGACGTGGAAAGGGCGTCTGATTGCCGAGCGCTACGGCCAGGGCATCACAGCCCGCACGCCGCTCGAAAGCTGGTCGATGGGGAAAAGCCTGACGGCCACGTTGATGGGCATCCTCATCAAGCAGGGCGTTTATGACTTGTGGCAGCCGGCCCCCATTCCTGAGTGGCAGGGTGCGGGCGATCCGCGAGCGAAAATCCGCATCGCTGACCTGCTCCACATGTCGAGCGGCTTGCGGATGAAGGCGCCCTACGACCCGGATTATGACCCGTCGGGAACCTATCCTGACCACCTGTACCTCTACACGGGTTGCGTCGACTCCTTCCACTATGCCGCAACACGTCCTTTGCAGTGGCCGCCCAACACCGTGGGCCGCTATCACAACACCGATCCGGTATTGACCAACTATCTCATTCGCCTGGCCGTTGAGAAGCGGGGGGAGGAGTATCTATCGTTCCCACAGCGCATGCTCTTTGACAAGATCGGCGTCCGAACCATGGTGCTGGAAACCGATCCTTTTGGAAATTTTCTGACGCAAGGATACGAACTGGCATCCGCACGAGACTGGGCGCGGCTTGGCAATCTGTATCTTCAGGACGGAGTGTGGAACGGGGAGCGAATTCTGCCAGAGGGGTACGTCAAGTTTGTCAGCACGCTGGCGCCAGCTTGGGAAGCGGACAAGCGTCCCGTTTATGGCGGCTTCTTCTGGATCAACGGCGACGGCGCCTATTCTGTACCAAAAGAGGCCTTTTACATGTCTGGGGCAGGTGGCCAGACCACTCTCATAATCCCATCTCATGAGCTGGTCGTGGTGAGGCAGGGACATTTCAAGGGGAGTGAAGTAGGTGCCAAGAGTTTCAACCATGCGCTTGCTCTTCTCATGGAAGCCATACCGCCAAAGAGGTAAGACGGGTGCTGTTATAACAACGTCATTTGTCGACTCTGTACCATAGCTTGCGCCAGTGGGGGCGCCATCGACCTTGGACCTGCTCTTCCGTCTCAGCCCGATCGGAGGCGAGGGAGATAAGCGCTATCGAAGGTCACCGATTGGCGCTCTCTCCACCCACTTTTAAGGTGGTATCTGGGGCAAGCGGCGCATCTGGTTAGCGTCCGAAGCGACCGCATATCCGGGCCGCGATCCGCCCGAAAGCTGTCAATCGAGACTTCGTTGGGTTGATGCACATTCCAGCCCGGCTCGGTCCAGAGTGGTTCGGCCTGACAGTTGTTGCATCCTGCCTTAGGGTGAACAGTCCAGCCCCCCGTGCCGCAGCCGTTTTGTCAAACGCTACTGTCGGGTTCGGTGAAGGAATGGAGAGTTGATAGAGCTGCAGGGCGGCAAGTTGGAAGTGATGAGGTCATTGTCGGGATTGATGTGGGGCAGATCCCCGAATCCATGTGCCGCTGCAATCGGGAACTGCGCAGCGTTATTCAGGCGCGGATCAAGAAATCTACGAATTCCGTGCATCGCGAGATTTGCCACGAAGGCGTCCAATGGGGTACGGAAACGCTTCGCCCAGAATACGAGTGGCGGCCCAAATCCCTGCAACCCGGGTACAAACTACACCGGATATCAAGCCTCCATTGACGGTTCAGTTGAGCTGTTCTGGGTTCTTCAACTCGGAGCGCAGAAGACCGACACCGTAAACGCAAAATATGAGCCGTTCTGAGGTACGTTTCGGTTCGCTTTGCTGCTGCTTTGATTGGCAGCAGTATCGTATATGGGTCAGACCTACCCTGACCATTTTCAGCGAAGCGGTCGAGCGATAAGGCACGGGGC
>JBPYDQ010000597.1:0-3267 GCA_051986135.1 Terriglobales bacterium
ATGTGCCAGACCTGGACGGTATGGGTGAGGGTTAGAACCGAGAGGATGAATGCCAGGATCATGGCCGCGGTCTGGGTAGCGATGACCACGTGCTGACGATTGCGACGGTCAGCAATGATGCCCCCGACAGGAGCGAAGAGGAAAACCGGGATTTGGCTGGCAAAGCTCACCGATCCCAGCAGGAGAGAGGACCCGCTCAGCCGGTAGACGAGCCAGGCCTGAGCGATGTTTTGCATCCAAGTGCCGGTTAGAGAGATGAGCTGGCCACTAAAAAAGAGCTGGAAGTTGCGATGACGCAGGGCGCGAAAGGCGATAGCCCATCGACTGCCTGACCGAGGTCCGGAATCGACTTGGTTTGCTGAATTGGTCCTTTGCGGCAAGGCAGTTTCTTGCATTGCTTCCTTTAGTTTTCGACCTTCAACCGGCCTCGGCGCCTAGGGCAGCGCGCAAGTTATTACTTCCCGAACGGGACAAAATGCGATACAGTTCGGCTACTGGCCATCGAGCCCGCGACGGTCGCTGGTCTTTCCAGTATAGAAGCAGGCAAGCTATTTAGACGTTGGCAATCGGTAAGGAGTCGCATGGATACCCCATTGCAGCACGAGCGCCGTAGCCGCCAACGTTTCCAATTTCAGATACCGGTAACGCTGCGGGTGGACGGCAGTGATGGTGAAGAGCCGGCTTTCACGCAGGATCTGAGCGTGCGGGGAGCTTTTCTTTATACCGACTGTAGTGTTGCCGTCGGTGCGACTGTCGAACTGACGCTCAGGATGCCTTCCGAGATCACCCTCGCCGAGAGCATGCGCCTCCGCTGCCGGGGAAGAGTCCTCAGAATCGTGCGTCCCGACGCCGCCAAGAACAAGGTAGGCCTGGCCGTCGAGTTGTACGCTTACGAATACCTGGCCGAAAAATCAGACCAAACCCAGGGTCGCACCGACTTCGATCGCATTTCCCCTCTCCATGAACATCCCTTGGGTGAAGAGTCTCCCGCAAGTCCAATACGGCGCAGCTGAACCGTCGAGTGAGGTTCGGCGATCCTGGCACTTAGGACCGGCGATACTCCCCCGATCCTTTCCATCGCCGCGGCCGGGCTCATACTGGTTTCTGCCGGCCGCTAGCGATTGATTCGGGCGCGTCGCGCCCTGCCATTACCCGCCTCCCGCTCGACTGGCCTGCTCTTTCCATTGCTTAGGGTTCACGCCCATCACCAGAAGCCACAGCATCGGCAACCCCTCCCCGAGGAGGCCGGAGCCAGTATTGTACGGGGAGACATACTCTGCAAGCGGTGGGAACAGATAGATCAGCCAAACCAGTCCAGCAAACGCCATCAGCACACCCAGAATTCGAGGCAGGAAGATTGACCTCAAGATGAGATAGCCGATCAAAAGGCAATAGAATCCGTGAAATGCCATGCCGATGTTCACCCCCCGAGGGTGCAACTCTAGAGCCTCAAAGCTGAGCGCAACCAGTTGCGAGGACGCCGCGAGCAAAGAAACGCTCCTATTCACGGGCTTAAAGATGCCATAAAGAAGCAGGGTCACAACCATCTGACACGAGACCGGGATCACGGTGCCCATGAGACCCAACCTGCCGCGAACGACGAACTCGTTGAACACTGCCGTCAGCACGCTGACGAAGTAAAGGACACCGGCAATTCTGGCCATGAGACGCGGCGACGCTGTTCGAAGCCGTTCGATCATTACGCCTGTACCCATACCGGTTTCTCCAATGACCGGAGCAAGATGCGCTGAAACTCTCAAAGATACGAGAAGCGCACCGGGAGCGTTCCACTAGAAATCAGACTTGCCTAGACCCGGGGATGACAGGGAAAAAAGTCGCCCACCCCAGTGGCCGGTCTAGCCCTGACCATTTCATTCTGCAAGTCTCCAATTTGGTACGAATCGTAACGACAGACGACCACGAGCGGGTGTAGGCGGTACGGGATGGAAATAACGCTTTTGTTTTCAATATCTGACAAGTGGCCAAGCGCAATCGACCGAACTGCTGCACTGCGGACCGTTCATTCATGAGCTGCTTTTTGAGCGGAGAAGGCCATCACCGCGCACGTCGACATAGACATCTTCTGAACGCAGGGACGCAAACATTCCGGCTAATTCATCATTTAAACCTGTCTGCTTTTTGCAGCATTCTCCCGGTTTCTTGTTTTTCGGAACTAGTGGCTCTTTGCAAGTGAGGCGGCTTGGCTTAGAATGTGCCAAGTAGTTGGACATGCCGCTCCCCCCGAATTCCAAGATTTTTGGATTCGCGGCTAACACCGGGCCACGGGCGCGCAACTCTCGTGAAAGTTAGCGAGGGTATTTGGCTGCATCTCGACTATCCTCAAAACATGCCCCCAGTAAAGCGAAATAGCGAGGAGCAAGGCATGCACGGGGTCGCCCTTGCGCTCTTAGCGGAGGACCGGGACCGTCTGGCCATACTGCAGCATCGCGCGGAAGCCACGACGGCTGCCCGTACAGTTTTTAGTCATGCCGGGTTCCCTTCCAGCGCCACTGATCCGATCCTCCGGCAAATTCAAGACTTAAAAGCGGAGGTCGTCGTCATTGATATCGACCCCGAGCGCTCGCAGCGGGCGATTAGCGCCATCGAAGTGCTGAGGAACAGTACGAATGACCTGGCCATCTTTGCCTTCGGCGGTATGGAACATCCAGCCACGATCGTGGCGGCGATGCGTGCCGGCGCATGCGAATACCTGGAGCGCGGATCCGATGCAGCGCCGCTGCAGGAGGCACTGGGCCGTTTCGTTTCCTCGCGTGCGCGCAGCGTGAACGCGGCCGCACGCGCTCGCATTTTGACTTTCATGGACGCAAAGGGCGGGTCTGGCGCAACCACCCTTTCGGTCAACACCGCTTTGGCACTGCAAGAGGAACACGGATCGACGCTACTGGTGGACTTCGCCACCCTTGGCCATGCAGCCCTTCATCTAAACGTGCGGCCGGTGTTCGGGCTGTCTGATGCCTTGCAGAACCTGCACCGCATGGATGCGGCGCTGCTGAAGGGATTCATAACGGTCTGCCGGCGCGATCTTCACCTGCTGGCGGGCATGAGTCAAGTCGCGAACTTAACACCCACAGCATCGGAACTGGCCCGTCTGTTTGATCTGCTGGTGACGCACTACAACTATGTTGTGGTGGACTGCTCCAGTCGCATGGACGAGATCAGCCACATGGTCGCGGACCTTTCGCATGAGGTTATGCTGGTGACCCAGACAGACGTAGCGGGCCTTTGGAGCACCAACCGGATTCGGGC
>JBPYDQ010000598.1:0-8920 GCA_051986135.1 Terriglobales bacterium
CGCATCAATGCCATGATTGGCAACGAAGCCTTCTACATGCTGCAGGAAGGAATTGCCTCGGCGGCGGACATCGACAAGGCACTGAAACTCGGACTCAATCATCCCATGGGGCCTTTCGAATTGGTCGATCTAGTGGGACTCGACACGCGCCTCAACATTCTCGAATACTTGCACAAAACCCTGGGCGAGAAATTTCGGCCTGCCCCGCTGCTGGTGCAATACGTCAACGCCGGACGTCTGGGACGAAAAGCCGGTCGTGGCGTGTTCGAATACCCTGCGGCTACGGCAGCAGAATTACCCGACGCCGTAACAGCAAAAAGTAGTGACAATATTCATTCCATGCCAGTCAAGCAAAGGCAAGATCTCTAGCCGGGAGGAGCTATCAGAAGAAAATGCCCACCGACAGGGCGGGCGGCCAGCGGCGCTGCCAACCTCAGAAGTGGTGTTTTGCCGGCCGCTGACTGAGTACCCTAGGCCCTTAGTTCGAGGTTTCAGACTTCTGGATCTTCGGCGTATAAAGGGTACTGCGCCGCCTCTGTTGTGCGAGATGTTGCACTTAAGATTTTTAGCCGGTGACCGGGGCAGAGGGGACCGGCATCCAAGGAGCCTGCGACTCTGGAAACTGCTCCACAGAAGCCAGGGGCGCACCAGGGTCGCCTTAACTGGCCGCCCGGAAGAATGAAGGAGGTAGCCATGAGCAATAGGGTTGCGGACCTTTCGGCTCAGGAACTGCTTGGGCTGGCTTTGCGTGGCTGCCGCATTGCCCAAGATTCGGCCGAAGCCCTTCTCGACGGCATCAACACGCGCAGCGAGGATTCACTGGGGAAGGTTTTTCAGTACGAGGATGAGCTGGACGCCCTCAATCGCCAGGTCAATGAAGCTGTCATCCGACTCATTCCGGCCACTCAGGATGAGGCACAGGCTCGCCAGCTCATGGCTTCTCTGAAGTTCGTCATCGAATTGGAGCGCGTCGGGGATCTTTTCTTGAACGTAGTAAACCGGTTTCGGGCAGCAGCTCCTCGCCTCGAAGCAAACGACATTCGCGAACTGGCGGCCATGACCAATATTTTGATCGCTATGCTGGGGAGCGTAGCCGACGCTTTCACCGGTCGCGATGTTGCCCGTGCGATTGCCGTCTTGCGGGAGGATGCCGAGCTGGATCGCTTGCGAAATCTGGTGATTGTCCGCCACGTGGAAAATCCGGAGAACCTCCCCGTCGGCGAGAGCTACCACATGGTTTTCATGGCCCAGATTCTGGAGCGCTCCGGCGACCACGTGAAGCACCTGGCCGAGGAAATTTGCCACCTGGTTACTGGGCGCAGTGTGCGCCATCTATTGCGCGAATATGAAAAACCGAGGGAATTGGTAGCCATGGAGAAAAATCGCAAGGCGAAACAAGCGGGACCATTTAGACAAGCATCCGGTCAGAATGTACCTCGGTAGCGGGGAGCGGTGGCCGGGACAGGGCAAGCCGCGAGGAAGTTGGGCTGGCCGGGCTGGATGCTGTGGAGCGAGCAAGAGCAACGGAAATAAGCCCTGTTCGAGTACTATGTCGTAGAATCCCAATCACCAGCGTGGTCCCAAGTTCCCTCGCCAGGATCGGCCTTTGCGTCCGAGACTCCTGGTGGCCGTAGCTCGAGGACGGGAACGATAAGTGATTAAAGCCACCTCCCGGGAAGATTTCGAGTGTTTAACCGTTCCCATTGAGCGGAACGCGGCCTAGCCGCCAAGTTCCCTGAAAGGTTCGTCGGAAACACAGTTTCCTCCCAAGTATGGGGCGCGGGTCATGGGGAAGCCGATCCAGTCCACCTGCGTGTCGGGCCTGAAAGGCTTCAGGCTCGAGGTTCGATATCGCTGGTCCCTCCAAGATCTCCGGCTGAAATAGGTCAAAGGCACTTATTTCACGTTCGTCTGTGAGGGCGCGCACACCTGCCTTCTGGCGCGAACCGGCAAGCCCCGACCGAACCACTCTGGACTCGTTAGCTACTGCGGTATATACCCCGGCGCGGGCGGCGCCGGTCTCTCGTAATCCTGGCCGTACTTATTCTTATGGGCGATGGCGACGCCGGTCTCGCGAATCCGCAACGTGCCCAAGGACGCCTGTTCCTCGGAGATCACAACTTCACGAGTCAACTGGGCGAGGTCCTCGGACAAGGAACGCTCGTCCCAGACATGCATGGTGTACTGTCCTGCCGGCACTCCGGGGATCTCGAGCCTGCCGCGCCGGTTTGCAACGCCGTAATAGGGAGTATCCAGCACTACGACCACGGCGCTCATTTCGGGGTGGATATTGCAGAAGATGTAACATACGCCTGGCCGATCGAAGCGCACGTGGCGAGTCGTGCCCGCTTCGTAGAGGCCCAGGTCGAATCGCTTTCCTTCAAAGAGGGAGAATACGTTGTGAAAGAACGGGTCGCGATTCGGAAAATCCACCACAGTGCCCACCCGCACGACCAGAAGGTGGGGGGTGAAATTCTTATCTTTTTGTACAAGCGACGGGTGTTGTTGCGCACTATTTGTGAGTTGGACGGGGGTAGATCCGGCAGCGGGCGTGAACCAGACCACAATGTCTTGTGGCGAGTGGGTGCGGTGAGGCGGCGCCGTCACTTCAATGTGGGCGGTAACAGCAACCTGTTGCCCTAGGGCCGTTCCCAATAAAATCAAGGTGACGCCGAGGGCAGGCATAATTGTTACACGGTGCATTTCAGATTCATCCTAAAACAAAATTCCCATGCTGAAGCTGACATGGTTTGCCGAACTGTAGGTATAGATCGAGGTTGTGTGCAAGCGATCGTATTCTGCCGAGAACATCAGGTCGGAGCGTGGGCGGTAAATGAAATTAGCCAGAGCACTGCGATTGGCGTTGATCGTACCGTAGTAATTCTGACCGGGCAACGCCAGAACTTCTTTGGTGAAGGCGCTATCCTGCCCGGCGGCCACATTGAATTCGACTTTGGTCCCGGGCTTGAACTTGAGTTGCGCCCATCCTCCCATATCATCCAGACCGCGCACCGTCGCGGCCGGTGTTGAGAGATCACCGCTCCAGACAATGCTGCGGCTCTGGGCTGCTCCTAGTCCTCCGATTGCCCGTCCTCGGTAGAACTCTCCGCTCAGGCTGAATAAGTGAGTGAGCGGGACGGTGATGTCCGTCGTACCCGCCCAGCCATCCACTGTTCGTCCGAATCCCCAATTTTCGCGACTGTAGTATCCGCCGACGCCGATGGTAAGCGGCTCGCCCAGGCTCTTATTGGTAAAAGCAATACGCGTGCCAAATGCGGGTACCCCTGATACTTCCCCCGCTTGCGGGAGACGGAAATACTCGTTAGGTGGAAATTCGCCGGTAAGTGGGTCCAGCACGCCTCCCTCGACGCTGAAAGCCGAATCGTCGCTCAAGTTAAATCGGTGCTCCACGCGCAACTGCGGAGTCCAACTCCAGAGATTTCCCGAATACGAGAGTGCTGGCACGGCCAGCGACGCTAGCGAGGTCGGGGAAAGGGGCGTAAAGAATAGATTGTCCTGTCCGGCCACGATTGATGTGTTGGCCCAGTCGAGGTGCAGGGTGGCTGTCCGCAAGCGCAGGATTCCGAAGGTAACGCCGTTGGGAGCGTTGGGGAAACCGCCGGCGAAGTCAAACTGGACCTCCGCGGAACTCCTGGCTCCCGCCACGGTCGGCCCGAACGCCTCCAGACCCAGGAGTGACTGCCGCAAAGAGCCACCTAAGCTCGTCTCGGGTATCCCTGGAGTTCCCAATGCGACAACTTGCGGAAAATCTATGTTGTCTACATTGCCCCGGTTGGCGAAAGCATTGAATAGCGCGAGCCCGGAGAGCCGTACGCGGTACTTCGAACCGCTTTCCACCTTGGTCTGATACAGGTCACTAATCTTCCCGTTGAGAAGATCAATTTGCTCCTGCACCCCGGGCGTGGCAGCTTGCTGCCCTTCCGCTTCCGTGCTCCGAGCCGCGGATTCGTCTCCGACTGCAGCATTGGTCGACGACTGGTTGGTAGAGACTCCGGCCGGGCTCTCGCTGGGTACGGTCAGCTTGTCCTGCAAGGCCTGGACACGCTGTTGCAAGGCAGCGTTCTCGGCATGATACTGTGCTGCCTCAGAACGCAGCTCAGCTACGGCCGAGCGCAGGTCCTGGATTTGCGCCTGCAACTCGTGGATCGATTCCGACAGGGCGCGGCCCTGATCAGCCGGATGGTTAGCCTGATCTTCGGCTCTCATCACCCCACTCAAGGCCGCGCAGGCAAGGGCGATTGCTCCCGCTGCCCGCAATAGTCGTAACCGACGCATAGAAACCTCCCGCAAGCACCGTGGTTTTAGAATTGAGCACGACGTTATTTCCGCGCGTTCGGATGAATTCCACTTCTCCCCGCACGAAGGCAAAGGGGGCGACACTACACTAGGGCTGGATATGCGTCACAGATCGAGCGCG
Organism: Terriglobales bacterium; assembly: GCA_051986135.1. GTDB lineage: Bacteria > Acidobacteriota > Terriglobia > Terriglobales > Acidobacteriaceae > Gp1-AA122. Next base: position 4,439 of record JBPYDQ010000598.1, read on the forward strand.
CTCGCCAGCTTCACTCGCGTTTTCCGTCCTGGATCGCGACGTGAGTGGCAGGCGCAGAACAAAAGCTGTGCCCTGAGGAGAGGTTCGCTCCACCGACACAGTGCCCCCATGGTCTTCCACAATCTTCTGCACGACTGTCAGTCCCAGTCCGGTACCATATTGTTTCCCGCTACTGACGAAGGGCTCGAACAGCTGTGCCCGGATATCTTCCGGAATGCCAGGTCCATTATCTTCTACCCGAAATTCGATATCTGCCTCACGCCGTCGCAGATCAATCTTGACCCTTCCGTGCTCGGGCGAGACGGCCTCAAAGGCATTGAGAATCAGGTTCTGGAACGCGCGCTCCAATCGGCGCAAATCGAACCAGCCCTCGCAATTTCGTTCACTGTTGACGGTCAGGCCGACATGGCCGAACTCGGGATTGGCACGTACGTTCTGCACAGCACGATCCAAAGCTTCCTGCAAGTTGCAGTAGGTGGGGCGCAAGGTTTCCCGGGTACGCGAAAATTCCAGAAAGGATTCCAGCATCTCGGTCATCTGATCTACGGCCAGCCGCACCTCACGGTAGAGTTCTTCGCGCTGATGAGCATCTAGGCCGGTTTCGGCGAGAAACTCTGCGTTAGCCACCACCGTGGCGAGAGAGTGGCGGAGATCGTGCGAAATTGAGCTAGCCATCCGGCCGATGGTCGCCAGTCGCTCGGACTCCAGCAACTTACGTTGGGTATTTTGCAGAGTCTCGCGCATTCGACTGAAGGCGGTAGTGACCTCCCCTACCTCGTCCTGACTGTGGGCCTCCAGCGCGTAGGCAAAATCGCCTCTCTCGAGGGCTCGCACGCCTGATACCAGCACCGACAGCGGCCGGGTGAAAGTATGCGAGATCAGAAAAACCAGGAGGCTCCCGACCAATACAGCCACCAGACCCAGTGCCAGCAGCGATCGGTCGAGTTGGTTCAGGAAAGCGGTTGCCTGATCATAGGATTTGAGCACGTCAAGGCGTACGGCGGGCGTCCGCCCTGGACTCAGCTCAACGACCGATGACAGGAATCGCTCCTCACCGAGCTGCAGTTCTCGCACGGCTTGTCCCGGCGGCGGTATGCGCGCAGGAAATTCGCGCTGCAACTCCCTTTCCTGCGTAGGAGGCAGCGTACTCCGGGCGACCCGGTCACCGTACCAGAACGCGACCTGGCTGCCGGCAACGCGGCCGGCTTCGCGGGCTATTTTATCGTTGATCTCGTATCCCACCGCCAGGTAACCCTGCAATCGATTTTCAGCCTGGGTACCGAAATAAACAGGCTGCACGAACACTTCGTATAGGTGGCCGCCTCCGAACCACCAGTGGTTCGGTGCATCTTCGCTCAACGCTTCGACGAAAAGTTGTTGGGCGGAATCGGAGGTGAAACCGGTGGTCTTGGTATGCAGCGCCACCATGCGCTGGCTCCGATTGAGCATGACGAACAGGTCGCTGTGGCTCATCAGAAAGACCCGCCGTGATGAATCCTGAATGGTGGCCGCGTCCGGCGCCATGATGATGGCACGAACCAGGGGAAGGTCCGCCATCAGCTCAGCCGACGCCGACAAGGTCTCCTCCCTCTGCCGCTGTACATTTTGAAAGGTTGCAGCCGAGTTACGGAGGTCTGACAAAATTTCCGCGCGGATATGCGATTCCAGAGTACGCCGCACAAACAACAAGCTGGCGGCCGTAAGTCCGGCAGAAATCGCAAGCATGGACAACAGAAACTTGGTGCTGAGCCGGAACTTGATCATGATGCCGAGTGGAATGCCCTCACGCGCACCGATCAGGGAACGAACTTGTAGCCTGCTCCGTGCATAGTTCGGAAGTGAATTGGCTGAGCCGGATCTCTCTCCAGTTTCTGTCTCAGCTTCAGAATATGATTGTCCACAGTACGGGTGGAAGGATAGTTCTGATAACCCCAAACCTCATTCAGAAGTTCTTCTCGCGAGACCACCCGCTCGGCGTTCTCCATAAGGAACTTAAGTACTTTGAACTCCTGGGCAGTCATGGTAACGGTTTGTCCGCCGCGTATCACCTCCATCTTGGCGAAATCCACCGAAACCTCGCCAAAACCCTGCGTAGTCGCGGTAGGCGGGCGGCTCGATCGCCGCACTGCCGCCCTCACTCGAGCCAGCAATTCGCGCGGGCTGAACGGCTTGGTCACATAATCATCCGCCCCAAGTTCCAGGAGGAGAACCTTATCGGCCACATCGCTGGCCGCGCTGAGAACTATGATGGGCAAAGCCGGCGCTTTTTCTTTGATTGTTCTGCAGACATCCCGGCCAGACAATTTCGGCAGGCGCAAGTCAAGGACTACCGCCGTGGGAGTCGTCGACTGAAACACACCCAGTCCTGATTCCCCGTCGAAGGCCGCCTCTACCGTGTAGCCTTCCGACTCAAACAGCCGGCGCAAGGCTTTCTGAACAGCGCGGTCATCTTCTACAACCAGAATTCTTTCCACATCATCCGCCTAATAACGAAAGATTGCAAAATATACATCTTACTCGTTCTAGTAGAATAGAGCTTGGGAAGCGGATCCCGATTCGGAACAACCGATGTCGAACGTGCTTCACAGACACCGGTAGCTTCACCCGCGGGGATGCACAGGACAAATTCCACCTGTCCGGCTTGCAGGTGCAACAGCTTGCACGAGTTCGTCAGCGCACCTGCACCACGACCCGAAAATTAAGAGACGCATTTGGACACAACGAAGTCAACAACTGTTTTGAATCATTTGCAGGAGCAGCAGCCTGGAGTCTTTTCGGCAGGCTTCGCCAACTCCCGGGGATTAGACGTCGAAATCGATTGAAATCGGAGTTCGCGGCACCCTACCCGGGTCTCAGCCGTCAACAGGCGAGTTACAATGAAACCGGCGTTTGGCTGTCTCGGTACGAGCAAGCTAGTCCGACACGGATTCGCCACGAAGCCGTAAATTCATAAGCCGATAAGGAACTGACATGACCCATGACATGACCCATAAGAAGCGAGCGCAAAAGGGATTTTCGCTGATTGAGCTGTTGATCGTGGTGGCTATCATTTTGATCATTGCCGCGATGGCCATCCCCAGCCTCTTACGCGCTCGTATTTCTGCCGATGAGGCCTCGGCCGTCGGTTCCCTTCGGGCCATTCACCAGGCCCAGATTTCCTACCAAATGATGTTTCCCACGGTCGGATTCGCTCCCAATCTCGCCAGCCTGGGGGGCGCGGCTCCTTGCACCCCGTCACCTGCCACCGCCTGCTTGCTCGATAACTCGCTGGCCGGCGCGTCGCCGGGTAGCGGCGCGAAGGCAGGATATGTTTTTCAGACCATTGGCCAGACTCCGGTAAACGGGGTGAATACCCAGTACACCGCCGGGGCCTCACCACTCAGCTACAACAATTCGGGGGTGAGGAACTTCTGCAACAATGAAGATGGCGTGATCCGGTTTAACGCGGGCTCGCCCGGGAGCACTCCAGTCACCAATAACGCCGCCTGCCTGAACTTTACACCGCTGCAGTAAGCAGTAATCAGTCGCTAGTTGCCGACTACTCACGGAGAGCGTGAGCCCACATCGCTCCGGTGACATCGGTCCCCGTGCGTTCGTCCTTTGCCCAGCGGGCGCCAACACCAGATTTTAGATCGGAGCAAGACTGTGGAGACGCTTTGGTGTGTGTTGGTAACTATGCAACTTCGCCACTTTAGAGCGATTTCTGTCCAAGCGGTACCAGCAGATCCCGACAGGCACCCCTACAATTCTCACTACACGTTCCTGCGCTTATTTTTCCCTGTTTAGCTCCTCGCCTTCGCCGCCGCTTTCGATGCCTGGTTGCTCTCGCCTTGTGCTGCCCTGACGCAGACAGACCCTTGGCAGGGTTTGGGGTTTATCACATCTGCTTGCATCAAGTGATATTTCTCGGGTGCTAGATATCCGACGTACAATTTCGATCTGGCAAGAACGTCGAAGGAGCCATATTGATGTGGCACGCTATCGAGAGCGCCTTAGCGATGCTCCGCGCGGCGGAATGGATGCCGATAACCGCCGTGCGCATCTTAACCGGTATTTTCTTCTGTATCTCCGGCGGGAGCAAGCTGTTGGTGCCGGCTCAGTTCAGTCTGATGGAGCACACCTTGGCCGAGTCGCACATCCCATTTCCGCACGCCAATGCGCTCTTCGTGTCGCTAGTGGAGGTCGCCTCCGGCGCCGGCCTGGTGGTCGGCCTGCTCACGCCCCTGTGCGCGCTAGCGCTCGTAGTCGACATGATCGTTGCGATCGCGACCAACCGGATCCACAGCATCGAGGCGAGCGGCGTACTCGCCTGGCTCGATGACTTCCTGTACCTCCCGGAGGTTCTGTACTTAATGATTCTGGTCTGGCTGATCTTTTCAGGGCCGGGACGCTACAGCCTCGATGGGCTAATCGTGCGGTGGGGTGCTGTTCAATCGGGAAGTCGATGAACGATCCGGTGCGAGTCAACCGTCGAAAAAATCC
>JBPYDQ010000599.1:0-23311 GCA_051986135.1 Terriglobales bacterium
GCGGATTCATGACCATGTGGGCGGTGACGCAGACCAATCGTTTCCGCGCCGCGGTGGCAGGAGCCGGATTGTCGAACTGGCAGAGCTACTATGGTGAAAATGATATTGACGAGTGGATGATTCCTTACTTTGGTGCCTCGGTATACCAGGATCCGGCGGTGTACGCAAAGAGTTCTCCTATTAATTTCATCACCAAGGTGAAGACCCCCACGCTGGTCTTGGTGGGCGACCGGGATGGGGAGTGCCCTCCGCCGCAATCACGCGAGTTCTGGCATGGCTTGAAAACCTTGGGGGTGGAGACGGAGTTGGTGATTTATCCCAACGAGGGACACTATATCGGACAAACCGAACACCAGCGCGACATAATCCATCGCACCGTCGCCTGGTTTGATCAGCATATGAAATGAAATCCCGGGTCCCGCGTTTGCCGTCGGGATGGCCATCTTGCTTAAGCCATGTTTGTGCTTCATTCGGCGGCAGACGTGTGGTCGTGAATGATTTTCCAGCCCTCGGGGAATTTGCGGAAAATCAGGGTGAATAGGCCGTGGGGGGTTTTGCCATCCGACATGGTTAAGTGCCACTCCCCGCGCACCAGCACAGCGGTCGGCGCGAGTGGATCGACATTCAAATTTCGAAAAGTGAGCGTGCCCATCTCGCGGCCTTCTCCTTGATAGCGATTACGATATCGGTCAAGGGCTTGACCCCATCCGCGAAAGACCTGGTCGCCGGAAAAGAAGGTTAATTCGGGCGAGTTCCAGTAGCCCCGCATAAATGTTTCGAGGTCATGCTGGTTCCAGGCTTGAACCTGAGCGTTGAGAACTCGTTCGACGGCGGATTCAACGTTCTCTGATCTGTCCTTCGGACGAAAGCCGGACAAAGTCGAAGACAGCATGAGCAGGATAAAGGCAACTCGGAGCATGGGCTTCTCCCAAGCACAACAGTGTCACACAAATCGCCCACGGAGTTAGCAGAATCGGAGGGGATCAAACAACCAAACCTCGTCCCTTTTCGAGAATCACGCCGGAAAGGCCGCGAGGCATTTGCCCGATCGGGAACCTGCGGGCAGCGTGCCCCGGCATTCGGGTGGCTGGATTCGGTTGGTAAGGGGGGTCTCTCAACTCAGTTGATGCGTCCCGGTTTCAGCATCAATCCCGGAAGATAACCGCGAGAGGCGAGTCAGCCCCCCCTTTACACAGATCTACGCACGGCTCTTTCTGGCGGCTTTGCCGGAACCGACGGCGGCCACCTGCCAAGGGCGTTTGGGACGCTGAGGCTCGGGTTGGTCACGGTCCTGAATGCGGTCGTACTGATAGGCTGTGCTGACCGTGCCCAGCGATTCGTTATACAGGCTGGGCAGGCCAAGAGCCTCCTTGAATTCCTCGGTGAATTGGTGGAGGGCCTTGAGGTGATCCGCAGTGGCGGCAATCTCGTTCTTGGAAGTCTTCAAGAACTGCTGGTAGCCGCGGTTGACCAGCTTGGAAATTTCCGAGCCAACCAGGTAGCCAGGGTAGGCGAAAACTTTAACCGTGCCAGCATGGTTCCTCTCGATAGCAGCTGCGACGTTGTATTTCTTGAGGAAAACCCGGGCTTCGGTGCCCGGCGCTTCGGTCAAGTCAAAACCATGATTGCGCAGCCAGTTCACTACGTCGTCATAGGCGCGTTGTTTTACTTTTTCCATTCCGTTGTAAATCCTCGTTCCCGGTCAGATTAGATGCAGCCGAGCGCGACAGCGTACGGGACGGCATCTTCCCTGGATCCAAACCAGGTTGTCTATAATCTAAGAACCGATATCTATAATCCAAGAGTAGATGTTCGATAGGGCTTTTTAGGCCTGTAGGCACATTACGATAGTCATGGGCATTCGGTCCACAGCATGACCCGCCAGTATCAAAACACCGGCGAAGGATTTCGGGCAACGATTCCCAGGCGGGACGGCCTCGAGGCGCCAGTTCGCCTGGGCGAGAACCTGACGGACCGAATTGGGAATACACCGCTTCTCCAGTTGGCGAGTTTGACGCGGGATCTGCCGCAGGTTCAGATTTTTGGCAAGGCGGAGTGGTTCAATCCCGGAGGTTCGGTGAAGGATCGGGCTGCCGCCAATATTATTGCCGAAGCCCGGCAGGCTGGGAAATTTGGACCCGGAAAGATACTGCTCGATTCGACCAGCGGAAACACCGGTATCGCCTATGCCATGCTGGGAGCCGCACAAGGGTTTCCCGTAGCCCTATGCATTCCAGAGAATGTATCGGCTGAGCGCAAACGGATTCTCGAGGCTTACGGGGCAACCATCTTTTATACCGATCCGGCGGAAGGTTCCGATGGTGCCATAGATTACGCGCACGAACTTTATGCGGGCAATCCACAGAAATATTTCTACGCAGACCAGTACTCGAACGACGCCAATTGGCGCGCCCATTACCTGACGACCGCGACCGAGATTTGGCAGCAAACCCAAGGGCGGGTCACGCATTTCGTTTCCATGCTGGGGACCAGTGGAACGTTTATAGGGACCACTCGGCGGCTCAAGGAACTCAATCCGCATGTTCGATCGATCTCGCTGCAACCTGACTCGGCCTTTCACGGGATCGAGGGTGCCAAGCACATGGCTACTGCTATCGTGCCCCGCATTTATGACTCGAGTCTGGCGGATGAGAATCTGGAGATCTCGACCGAAGATGCCTACAAGATGGTGAAACAGTTGGCGCGGCAGGAAGGGTTACTGGTAGGAATTTCCTCTGCCGCGGCGGTGGTCGGCTGTTTGCGGGTGGTGGAGAAGCTCAAGCGGGGACAGAGCGCGATGATTGTGACCATTCTGTGCGACTCCGGGGACAAGTATTTGAGCGAGAGATTCTGGGACGAAATTTAGTAGCGCCCGCTGAGGCGTAGACAAAGCGCCATTCGAAAAACGCAGGGCTCGATTCGATTGGCTCTTGTTTTTCTCGGGCAGCTCCTCGGGTGCGTGTGGGTGTTTATGCTGAGGATCGGCAAAGAGCAATATGACCTCCTGCGGCGTCATGGCGAGGAAACCTACCCGCGTGAATGTTGCGGAGTCCTGCTGGGACGATTTGATGATGGGGCGAGGGTGGTCACGTCGGTTGCTCCGTGCGGAAATACGCGGGACGATTCGCCCGAGAACCGCTACAACATCGATCCCCGAGAGCTAATTCACATTCAGCGGGCGGGCCGCGACCGGGGTGATGATATTGTCGGATTTTATCATTCGCACCCGGACCATCCGGCCCGGTGGTCAGCAACGGACTTCGCCGAGGCACATTGGTACGGATGCTCCTATGTGATTACCAGCGTAGCTGCCGGAAAGGCAGAGACGACAAACTCTTTCGAGCTGCTGGGAACCGATGAGAGTGAAAAAGAGTTTGTAGGCGAAGAGCTTGAGCTGGTTTGAGGCCGCTGGCGCTCAGGAAGCGAAATCCTTCGCCGGAGCCCGGGATGACAGTTCCAAATGCCACAATCACACCGGGTTGGGAATCTTTCTGCCGGGGTTTGGCATCTTGTCAAGTGGCTTCTCAAGAGGAGGATATGCTCAAAATACACATTCCAACGCCGCTCCGGCAGTATGCGGGGAAGCAGGCAGCGGTGGAGGTAAACGGCGGGACGGTGGCCGAGGCTCTGGGTAGTTTGGTGGTCCAACACCCCGATCTGCGCAGGCACCTCTATACCGATGAGGGCAAGCTCCGAGCGTTCGTTAACGTTTATCTCAACGATGAAGACATCCGCTACCTGCAAAAAGAGGCTACTCCGGTCAAGGAGAGTGATAATATCTCCATCGTGCCTTCGATTGCGGGAGGCAGCCGGAAGACGAAAACTTGAGGATTTGTGGACCCCATTTCGCCCGCCTCCTGTGTTACCCCGCCTGTTGTTGTCGCCGCTAGTCCGACATATTCCATAGAATGAAACCAAACGAGGTTCTGATGCCCACCCTAACTGAAGTCAAGTCTCAAGCCGCTGTTTTAAATAACGATGAGATCTTGCGTTACTCGCGCCACTTGATCATGCCGGAGGTTGGCATGGAGGGGCAGCAAAAGCTCAAGGCTGCTCGGGTACTCTGCATAGGAGCGGGCGGGCTCGGTTCTCCGCTCACCCTCTATTTAACCGCGGCGGGCGTAGGTACGCTGGGCATCGTTGATTTCGACGTGGTTGACTACACCAATCTGCAGCGGCAGATCATTCACTCGACGGCGGACGTGGGCCGCAAGAAGCTGGAGTCTGCGGCCGAGAAACTGAAGGCAATCAATCCTTTTCTGAACCTGCGTACGTTTGAGACCAAGCTCACCAGCGAGAACGCGCTCGAACTGTTTCGTGAGTTCGACATCATCGCTGATGGTACCGATAACTTCCCTACCCGGTACTTAGTGAACGATGCCTGTGTACTCAGCGGCAAGCCCAACGTCTACGGATCCATCTTCCGGTTCGAGGGACAGGCCAGCGTGTTCGCGACAGACGAGGGGCCCTGCTATCGGTGTTTGTACCCGGAGCCGCCACCGCCGGGGCTTGTGCCGTCATGCGCGGAGGGTGGCGTTCTCGGCATCTTGCCGGGGTTGGTGGGGGTCATCCAGGCGACGGAAACCATCAAGCTGATTTTGGGCCAGGGCGAGCCGCTCATTGGACGCTTGCTATTGGTTGACGCGCTGGGAATGAATTTCCGCGAAGTGAAGTTGCGCAAAAATCCAGACTGCCCGGCCTGCGGCGCTCATCCTACTATCACCAAGCTGATAGACTACAACGAGTTCTGCGGCATTCGCGGCGAGGAGAAACCGGTGGAAACAGGTGTTCCTGAAATTCAGGTGGAAGAACTTAAGCGCAGGCTCGATCGAGGCGATAACATCTTTGTCTTGGATGTGCGTGAACCCAACGAGTACCAGATCTGCAATATCGGCGGCTACCTGATACCGCTGGGTGATTTGCCCAAGCGGGTAAACGAACTCGATACCAGCCGGGAGATTGTCGCGCACTGCCGTTCCGGAGTGCGCAGCGCCAAGGCGGTGAATTTCCTCAAGCAGGCAGGATTTAAAAAGGTCACCAATCTCGCCGGAGGGATTCTAGCGTGGGCCGATCGGGTGGATCCGAAGATGCCGAAATATTGACACCGGGGTTCGTCCGCCCAGCTGCTACTAAGAACTGCGCGCAAAGTGAAGGCACACTCGACTTCGAGCTCGAAGCTTTCCACCCTGCTCGGTACTGGAGGAATGGAATGAAGGGGGAGCGTTATGCGCTCCCCTTTCAGCTACTCCGAGTCCCTCACCGCTCACAAAGGACAAAGTAGCTCGACTACTTGCTGCCTTCGCTCGACTTCGCTTGGTCTTGCGCGGTCTCGCGGCCTAGGGCGAGAGCATATTTCTTGCCGGCAAAACGGATCTCGCTGATCGAACGGCTGCCGTCAGCATTGTTGTTGATCAACGCGGCATCGGCGTTGGGCTTCTGGTTCAGTTCAATCACCTGGGCGGGAGCGGTGGCAAGCACTCTACCGCTTTGGAGGATGCTCATTTCCACACTGCTGCCGCTGCCTTCCCACTTCACCTGATAGACTCCCGCAGCCAATTGTTTGCCGCTCACCTGCACGGGATTAAAGAACTGGACCGAACCTTTGTGCGTGTTGCCGGCAAATGCGCTGGTCGCCAACAGTAGAGCCAGGGACAGCATCATGATTTTGGACGTCGTCGAAACTTTCATAACCGCTCCTTTTACCCCGAAGGGATGTGTTGGGGCGGCCCGACTCGCCCTCTGCGGAGACACTTGCGTTTTTCCGCGGAAGACCTACAATGCACGACGCGGGGTTTAGCCAGGGAGCGAGCTCGACAGCTTGTTCCCTCTGCGCGGGATTGAACTCGCCTGGGCCGCCAAACCGTAGACGAGAACAATCCCGTTACCCCCGAAAAATCCTCGATCAGAAACGTGAACGACCAGTTTCGTTTCGGTTCCCTCGATCGCTAACAGATACGATTTGCTTCTTCATCAAGTTCCCTGAATTTTAGAGTCAAAGTAATGGACGGCTTGGCGGAGGCTGGGTTAGCGCAGGTTACAATTTCTTACAAGTTATAACATTGACAGCGTTTAACAAAATTCATAATTTCCGGGTCGCAACATACATTGATGCTGTTCTATACATCGCGGCAACCCGAAAATCGGATTTGTGATCCTGGTTTACGAGAGGCTGGGTTTACGAGGGGCTGGCCGTCGTGGCAATAGTTCGAGTGTTTCGACGAAAGCGTCGAAATCGAGGGTTTAGGCGTAAGACCCGGAAAGTATCTTGAAACCAATCCAGACCGTCGTTCCACTCGCACCGGGCTGCGCTCGGATCAAAGGCCATGGAGCTACTTACACACTGCGCGACTTACGGTAAAGGAGTGCCGAGAATTGGTCGCGAGCCTACTGGTGATGCCGAATCCTGATTACCTCTCCGGCGGACGCTCGCCGGAGGGCGGTTGACGACCTTTGGCCGGCAGGCTTGTATTCGGAAAGGCCAGACAATCGAGCGCGTATTTCTCTCAGTTTCGAGCGCATTGTCGACGTTTTTCCTATGCGAGCACAGCGGGCACCATCCGCGTCAGGAAATCTTGAGAATTACTTTTCCGAAATTTGTGCCCTGCTGCAAAAGGCGATAGGCTTCGCGTACCTGGGAAAGTGGGAATTGGTGTCCGATTACCGGGGACAGTCCGCCGGTCGCGGCCCATTCGGACAACTGCGTCCATGCCGCGGACATCAGGCGGGCATTTCTTGCCAGCTGCGTCAGCCAGAGTCCGTGAACACTGGTTCCTCTCTCATACAAGATGCGGGGATCGAGCTGAGCCTTTTCGCCGGTCGCCGAACCGTAGGTGATGACACGGCCAAAATCGCTCAGGCAGCGAATACTCTTGTTGAGGTGCTCGCCGCCCAGCATCTCGAAGACGACATCGACCCCCTGGCCCCTGGTTAGCTGTCTGACGGCCTCTTGGTAATCCTGCTGTTTGTAATTGATACCGTATTCGAGGCCGAGCTCGCGGACTCGAGAAAGCTTTTCATCAGAAGAAGATGTTCCGTACATTTCAACTCCGAGGAGTTTCCCAATCTCGACGGCGGCAGTCCCAACTCCGCCGGCCACCGCATGGATGAGCACTCGCGCCGGTGGGCCGTGGTGTCGGCCAGTCAAGCCGGCTTTCCAGTAGGCAAGGTAGGCGGTGAAGTAGTTGACCGGGAATGCTGCCGCCTGCTCCGAGCTCCACTGGCCGGGAACTGGCCACACGAGTTGCCGATGGGCCGCGATAAAGTCGGCAAAGGCAGAAGATTGGGTATAGCCCATAACGCGTTCCCCCGTGCCTTCCACCCGCCCTGAGAACTCTCTTCCGGCAATAATCGGAGGCGCGGGGAGGCCGGGATACCCGCCGGATACGGTCAAGACGTCGGCGAAATTCAAGCCGGCAGCCTCTACCCTGACCAACGTTTCCTCCTGACCGGGAGTGGGCAAGGGGACATCTGTTACTTCCAAAACCTCGAGACCGGAAAAACGGGGGATAACGACCGCCTTCATGGCATCGAGTGTATCAAGCCAAACAAGGCGAGCTCTAAGACGATGAGCTTGGGGCCAGACGAGGACGTTGTCACCCTGTATGACTGCCCTTTTCCCCGTGCTGGTGCCTTGTGAGCGGTATATACTTCGGACGTGTATTGCTGGTTGGGCCCGGTTCGGTAGGACCGGGTCGAAAGCGGCGGCTCATCATTTGCATTCATTCCGCCTCCGCTTATCGATGCTGGCTGCGGCCATGGCCGGCGCGGGACGCGAAAGTCCGGAAGTGGGATCGGAGCGCCCCGGGGAGGTCCCTGCGTGGATTTAATAGGTATTAGGCTCTTATTCATTCTTTTTGTTGCAATCACCTGCTATCTTATCGAGCCATTCGGTCTGCCTTCCACGATCGATGCCGGTGTAGGCGTCATTTTTGGCCTTGCCATAGTTGCTTTTGAGTCGCGCTTACGGCGCGCCAGTTTGAGGAGGCTCATCGGAGCAGCGATTGGCAGTGTGCTTGGCATCATCGGTGCCTACCTGTTTGCGGTGGTCATCCGCAGCAGCCTAGCTCCGGGGCGCACGCAAAGCTTCTTGATGTTGATGGTCATGCTGCTGATGGGCTATGTGGGGCTGATCGTGGGCGCCAACAAAGGCGACCTACTTAATTTGGCGGCTCTGGGCGGCATCTTCGGCGGGGAGAGGCAATCCAAGAAAAGCTACAAGATCCTCGATACCAGCGTCATCATCGATGGTCGGATTGCTGACATCGCGGAGACCGGGTTCCTGGACGGAATTCTGGTGATTCCCCAGTTCGTCCTACGCGAATTGCAGCTGGTCGCTGATTCGGCAGACTCTCTGAAGCGCAATCGCGGGCGACGCGGGCTGGATATTCTGCAACGTCTACAGAAAGTTGCTTCCCTGAACATCCAGATCGTGGAAGACGACTTTCCTACGATTCGCGAAGTGGATATGAAGCTAATCGAGCTGGCCAAGCTTTATGAGGGCAAGATTGTCACTAACGACTTCAATTTGAATAAGGTGGCCCAGCTCCAGGGCGTGGAAGTACTGAATATCAACGAACTAGCGAATGCTCTAAAGCCCATCGTGCTGCCGGGCGAGACCATGAAGGTGTTTATCCTTAAGGAAGGCAAGGAATATAACCAAGGCGTAGCCTACCTTGATGACGGCACCATGGTGGTCGTTGACAATGCGCGCAAGATGATTGGCAAGAACATTGACATCTCGGTCACCTCCGTGCTGCAGACCACGGCGGGAAAAATGATCTTCGGGAAGTGGGATGAGAGGCTTGCCGCCCGCGCCGATGCCAGCCCGCGGCCGGTCAACGTGAGTCCGACGGTTGTGCCGGTCCCGCCGGAGCCGAAGAAAACGCCGGCCATGGCGGCCGACCGGCCCATCGAATAGCTAGCTGATTCAAACGCCCCCCGGGCGAGCCCGGCGGAGGCTGATCACTGGGTGACGTTTACCTGGTTAACGATGATCGTGTTTCCCTCGAGGGTGCCGGTGATTTTGGCTTTTTGGCCAGCGAGTACAGCCACGTCGTTGGCATTCCCTTCGAGCTTGTAGATCTTCTCGCCGGCGACAAGAACGTAGGCAGAGCCGGCGCGCTGACAGGCGCGAGTACATTCCTCGGCGCTCTTGTCGCGCATTTTGTGGCGCGGGCCGCAGTCGCTATCACTCACCAGTCCAACAAAGGTGTTGGCATTGGCCCGACCCATCTTCATAGGCGCCGTAAGCGCGGCATTGCCCCTGGGACGCTGGGCGACAGCACTCAAGGTTCCGATCAGAAGAAAACAAAACCACCGGAAGGACCGCTGGTTCAAGGCACACCCCTTCTGGCCATCGATACAAGCTGAGGCGCACACCCATTAAGTGATTTGATGCTGAATAACCGGTTCAGGAAACATCCGAGTACACCTTTGGCCCCATTGTCGATTTGAAGTCCTTCCCTCAGGTTCGTATACTTGAACGCCCATGAAGGTGATCGCCTTGATTCCGGCTGCCGGACTCGGAACGCGTATGGCCCCGCCGAGCCCCGGTAAGGGCAAGACCAAGCAATTTACCGAGCTCGATGGGACGCCGATACTGATTCATACCTTGCGGAAGTTTGCCGCCAGTCCGGCGGTGTCAGAGATCTACATTGCACTGCGGCCGGAAGAGATGCCCGAGTTCCGTACTCGATTAGAGAAAGAGGGCGACATTATGACCAAGCCAGTGGCAATCGTTCGAGGGGGTGAGCACCGGCAGCAGTCGGTAGCCAACGCACTCGGGGCGATCTCGGCGGCGGCGAATGACATTGTACTGGTGCATGACGCGGTTCGGCCGTTTGTATCGGAGGAGATCATTGAGGAAGTGATTGAGGCAGCACGCAAATATGGAGCTGCCGTCGCCGGCACGCCGGCCGTCGATACGGTGAAACAGGTGGACCGTACCGCCCAGGGAGCGGTCGTCACCGCGACCATTCCGCGGGAACGGGTGGTGATGGCGCAGACACCGCAGGGTTTTCGCTATGGGGTTTTGAAGAAGGCCTTCGACGAGGCTAGCGCGGATGGGTTTCTCGGGACCGACGAAGCTTCTTTGATCGAGCGCGCGGGCGGAGAGGTGGCGGTGGTTATGGGTTCGCCGCGCAATATAAAAATCACTACGCCGTGGGATCTGGAGTTGGCGGAGTTCTTTCTGAAAAAATGAGATGAAACTCCAATTTTGAAGGCGATGCGCATAGACCAACGACTAACCAGCAACCATTCGAGTCTGAAAACTTGAAGCCTGCAACTCGCATTGGATACGGCTGGGATTCACACGAATTCGTGCGTGGAGTTCCGCTGAAAATTGGTGGTGTGACTCTGCCTCATGCTAAGGGCCTGGGCGGACATTCCGATGGCGACGTTCTTCTACACGCGATCACCGATGCCCTGCTGGGGGCGATTGCCGCACCGGATATCGGATCTCTCTTTCCCCCGGTTGATCCCCAATGGAAGGGCGCCGACTCGGTTGTATTTCTTCGCGAGGCTCTGAACAGAATCGATGAGGCGGGCTATCGGATCCTGAACATGGACTCGACGCTTATCCTGTCCGAGCCTAAGCTGGGGCCGCATACGACGGCGATTCGCAAGCGCGTCTCCGAGTTGCTGAACCTTGACGGCGATCGGATCGGGATTAAGGCGAAAACGCCGGAAGGCATGGGAACCGATGGCGCGGCCATCGCGCAGGTGGCGGTGCTGCTGACGAGGCGCGCCGGGAGGGGAAAGAAGTCGGCCGGAAAAATTCCAGCGTAGGCTGGCGCGATTGTCCTCTCCTTCGGGGCGCTCAGCTATGGCGAGCGGCCTCGATAAAGGCCCGAAAAATAGCGCGTGAGGGCTCATCCCTATCCACCGACCGCTCTGGGTGCCACTGGACTGCTATGACGAAGTGAGAGGGGTCTATGCCTTCGAGCGCCTCGATGATGCCATCGGTGGGACACCGAGCTACGATTCTCAGTCCCGTGCCGGTATTTTCGACGGCCTGATGATGACTGGAATTCACCGGAATCCTGAGAGCCTCCTCGGAATTCCCCTTGCCGACAATTTGTGCCAGGGCTGACGCGGGATCGATCTCGGCGTCGTGGGCAACGGCAACGGTGCGGCCCGCCGCATGATTGACTACTCCCGAGTGCGCCGACAGAAAATCTGGGATGTGCTGGATCAGAGTTCCGGCACGGTAGACGTTGAGACTTTGCAGACCGTAACAAATTCCCAGCACCGGTTTTCTGGCGGCATAAGCGCCCTCCAGTAACAGGCGGTCGGTTCGATCTCGCAGGGGGTCAGCGGGTGCCGTCTTTTGGTGTTTGGGTGCGCCGTATTTCGCGGGATCTACATCGGTCTTGCTGCCCGGTAGGAGTATCCCCTGGCAAGTCTCGATTATTTTCCTTAACTCTGACCCAGACCGATCGAGGGGAACGCGAACCGCTTGTGCGCCGGCTATTTCGACGGCACGTTCATAGGGGGGAAGCGAAAGCTCGACGTAATCGGAATCGGCGGAGAGCGGGAGCGGAATGGCGATGCGGAGAGGCATGGTCAACCCGCTCGCTCGATTCCGGCCAATGCCTTTGCCTGCCGGTAGCGGCGCGTTTCCATGGTTAGCGCGATGGCGAGAACGACAACCGCGACGACTGCGGCCGTGGGAAAAGCGATCATGCGGTAGGCGAGCGCGAGACTTACTGGCTTGCCGCTGGCATGACGATAAATCACGAAGCCAATGATTCCGAGCTCGAGGCTTATGGCAAAGGAGAGCAACGTGATTAAGAAGGTAATCACGAGCGCGCGGACCGGCACCAGGATCAGGCTTGGCTTTCGGCGTACCGACATACCACTACCGTACAACAACCGGGCGGGGCCGAGCTACACGAGGCCGGTGCGCTACAATACCGTCAATGCCACAACTAGCCCCTGCAATTACGCGTTCTCCCGCCGAGGTGGTGAGCCAGACCCCGGTTTCGCAGGCGGCGAACGGCATCTGCTATGCCGTTTCCGGGCAGGTCACACTATCGGAAACCGATCTGGAGCGCATGATTGCCGCCGTGCCGGCCTCGGCGGCGGTAGCTCTCAGCCGGAAGGCATACTACTTCGTTCCTCTCACCGTCAGTAACGGCGAAGATACGCTAATTGCAGACCGCTATGACGTTACGCTTAGTGACAACGCTGTCTGCCACCGTAACTTGAATTTGGGCGACTCGCAGTGCGTGTTCATCTCCACGCGGCTGATGGACGACAAGTTCTCTGTCGCATTTGAGTTCTATATCAACGTGGGACACGCGCTGGTCGAGCGGGCGGGAGTTTCGGAAGCTTTCGCCGAGCTTGCATGGAAGCAGGTGGAAGCTGGGGTACGCGGCGAGACGTCGCTGGACGCCTGGGAGGCGCGCAAGTGTGCCACCGGCGGCAGTGCGGACGCGGAGAAGTGTAAAAACGAGTTTCTGGCAGCAGCCTTCGCCGATGCTATCTCGATTTACCTGTTATCGCTCTGCCTGGATGTGGACTACTACGATCTGCGCGAACGCGATTACCCGCTGCTTGCGCCCAGTGGACTGGCCGAAAGATTAAGAAAGGTCGCGGAGTTGTTCCCCCCCGATCCCGGGTTTGAGTTCGCCATCTACTACAAGCGGCGAAGCTAACCGGGCCGCCCTTACACGCCTCATCACGAATTTGTGATTTCCCCTCCTCGTCTCGAGCCTGCCCAAGCGTAGTCGAACGATGTCCTTTGTGTTTAAATCTTCCTTCCATGATCACGGTCCGGTCGTTTGCCAAGATCAATCTGGGTCTGCGCATCGGTGCGGCACGCGCGGATGGGTTTCACGAACTGCGCACGATTTACCAAACGATAGCGTTGCATGACCTCATTCGTGTCTGGCTGGTTGGCGGGTCGGGTATTGAGATCCGGTGCGAAGACTCACGCGTTCCCCGGGACGAAAGCAATACCTGCTACAGGGTCGCAGAGCGGGTGATGCACGAGCTGAGGGCGAAGGGCCGGGTGGTCATTCGGATCGACAAGCGGATTCCGGTCGAGGGCGGCCTGGGGGGAGCGTCCTCGAATGCGGTTGCGGTGCTGCTGGCCTTGGAACGGGTTTTAAAGAAGGCGCTGCCGGGCCAGGAACGGCTGCGCATGGCGGCAGAGGTTGGGTCGGATCTGCCTCTGTTTCTCATAGGCGGGACAACTTTGGGAGTGGGGCGAGGAGAGGAAGTCTACCCCTTGCCGGACGTGCCTCCGACGACTTGCGTCTTAGTGGCGCCGGATATTGGAGTCTCAACGCCGCAGGCGTTTCGAGATTGGGATGGGGCAGAGGCGGGCAGCGGCAAATTGACGGCTCGTGCTATCTCCGATAAAATGAATGAGTTCGGCCGCGCAGTATCGTGGTGGCTGAGCCGGTTTTCCGGCAGGTCTGGAAAGCCGCTATCCGGTGTCCCTGCCGGGGGCAGGGGCCGGGGCGAGACTCTGCTTCTCGACCTCGTCCATACCGGGATCGAAAACGACTTTGAGAAAGTCGTCTTTCCTAAGTATCCCGAATTGTGCGAGATCAAAAAGGCGCTCGAAAAGGCAGGTGCCTTCTACGCCTCGTTGTCTGGCTCGGGTTCCGCATTGTACGGGCTCTTTCAGACCCGGGAGCGGGCTCGGAAATGCGCAGCGCGACTCAAAAAGCAGGGAATCTCGGCGACGGCGACGACGACACTGACACGACAGCAGTATTGGAGAGAGTTTCTAGTTTTCTGATTTGTGGTTTCTAGTAAACTGGGGTTCCTTCTAGCTTGCACGAAACCAGAAACTTAAGACTAGGTTACTGGGCCGTCGACTAATGGTAGGTCAAGTGCCTTTGGAGCACTTTGTCTAGGTTCGAATCCTAGCGGCCCAGCCAGAAAAGCAGCTACTAGCTTCTTGCCGCTAGCTTCCAGCGTGCACAGTCAGGTAGGTGGCTAGAAGCTGGAGCCAGGAGCTAGCAGCCAAATGGCGACTCTTGCAACGGCAGCAGAGAAGAAGGGTCGGATGGGCGCGGACGAGAAGCCGGAACGTAAGCCTCAGCCTACCCGTGTGGACGACAAGTTCAAGATCTTCTGCGGCACGGCTAACGAGCCGCTCTGCGACGAAGTCTGCCACTTTCTGGGATTGACCCGCGGCAACTCGCGGGTCACGCGCTTCGCAGACGGCGAGGCTTACATCCAGATTCAGGAGAACGTGCGCGGTGCGGACGTTTTCCTCATGCAACCCACCTGCAAGCCGGTGGACATGCATTTGATGGAACTGTTGCTGATGATCGACGCTCTGAAGCGGGCGTCGGCACGGCGGATTACGGCGGTGATTCCGTATTTTGGCTATGCGCGGCAGGACCGCAAAGATAAGCCGCGGGTTCCAATTTCCTCGAAGCTGGTGGCCGATCTGCTCACGACTGCGGGCGCCGATCGTGCTCTGGTTGTGGATCTGCATGCGCCGCAATTGCAAGGATTTTTCAATATTCCCGTGGATCACCTGTTCGCCTCGCCGGTGTTGGTCGATTATTACAAGAAACTGAGTTTGCCCGACTTGACGGTGGTCTCACCGGATGCGGGGGGTGTGGAACGCGCACGCTTCTTCGCCAAGAAGATGGATGCAGCTTTGGCGATCGTCGATAAGCGCCGTGTGGACGTGAACGTAGCGGAAGTCATGCACGTCATTGGCGATGTAAGCGGGCGCACTTGCCTGGTGATCGACGATTTGATCGATACGGCAGGGACTTTGGTCAAAACGGCCCAGGCCCTGCTGGATAACGGGGCGACGGGCGTTTACGCTTGCGCGTCGCATGCAGTGCTGTCAGGTCCGGCGGTGGAAAACCTTTCCCAGTCACCGATTACAGAAGTGGTGGTGACCAACACCATCCCGCTCAGCGAGGAAGCCCGGAAAGAGCGCAAGATCAAGGTGCTTACCATCGCGGGGCTGATCGGGCGGGCGATCCAGTCGATTCACGAAGAGACTTCGGTTAGCAAATTATTCATGTAGGCAGGAATGGAATCATGGCAACTGCGGCAGGAAAAGAGAAAAAAATAGACATTGGTAATTTAGAGGCGGAGCGGCGCAAGCCGGGGAGCAAGAATGATGCCCGGCGGGTTCGGCGCAGCGGCAAGATTCCGGCGGTGGTTTATGGCGCCGGGAAGGATTCGGCGCCGGTCAGCGTGGATCCACGGCAGGTGGCCCGCATTCTGCATTCGGCGACCGGCCATAATACGATTTTCGATCTGTCCGTGGACGGCGAGCGCACCAAGGCGATGATTGTGGACTGGCAGTACGAACCCCTCAAAGGATCGCTGCTGCACATTGATCTGAAGCGTATCGCCATGGACCGGAAGCTCACCGTCAAGGTACCCATCATGCTCCAGGGTGAAGCCGCGGGCGTGAAGCAACAGGGCGGCATTCTCGAGCAAGTCCTGCGCGAAGTGGAAATCGAGTGCCTGCCCCAGGACATTCCTAACCAGATCGATTTGAACGTCTCGGAATTGGTGTTTGGCAAGGTGCTGCGCGTTCAGGATCTGCCGAAGAGCGACAAGATTACCTTCGTGACGGATGAAAACCGCCCGGTGGCGCACGTCATCTCGGTGAAGGAAGAAGTTGCGCCGACGCCGGAGGCTGTGGCTGCCGAAGCGGCGGCGCCAGCCGAGCCCGAGGTCATCAAGAAGGGCAAGCAGGAAGAGGAAGGCGCCGAGGAAGCTGGCGGGGAAGAGAAGGCGGAGAAGCCGGAGAAGAAAGAGAAGAAATAACTCGTTGGTCGTTGGTTGTTGGATTTGGCCTCGCGCCGTCAGGGTCCACATCAACCGCTCACGGCGGCTGGCTGGTGCCCAGGAGCTGGCAGCTGAACGTGAAACTGATCGTTGGGCTGGGGAATCCCGGAATCGAATATCAGTTCACGCCGCATAATCTCGGGTTTCTGGCAGTGGACCGCATTGCCCAGGAATGCGGGGTGGAAGTTCGCAACCGGAATTGCCGGGCTTTGACGGCTCGCGCCATGATCGAAGATCGCGAGGTTCTTCTGGCCAAGCCAGAGACCTACATGAATCTGAGCGGCCTGTCGATTCGGGAACTGGTGGCCAGGTATGAGGTCGATCCTGTGTCGGATCTGATTGTGATCTATGACGAGCTTGATCTGCCGCTGGGCACGATTCGCATTCGGCAACGGGGCAGTTCAGCGGGGCACAACGGCATGGAGTCGGTGATCGGCGCGCTGGGGACACAGGAATTTTTGCGCATACGGCTGGGAATCTCGCCCGATCGCAAGATTTCCGATGGCGTCCAGTTCGTGCTTACGCCGTTTCGCAAGGCACAGCTGAAGCTGGTTGACGAAGTGCTGGATACGACCATGGAGGCTGTGCGGGTCGTCTTGAAGGATGGTCCGGGTGCGGCGATGAATCGCTTCAACCGGAGACTGGAAGATTAGGGCCACGGATTCGACCGAATGAATACCGGTCTGAGTGGCCAGGTTTGGAGAACCAATGAATCGTACTTATGAATTGATGTTTATCGTCCGCCCGGATATGGCCGAGGAAGATCTGGACAAACTGATTTCGACGCTGGAAGGACAGGTGACCACAACCGGCGGCACGGTCAAGAGTGTGGAACGGATGGGGAAGCGGCGACTGGCGTATACGGTGCGGCGGTTCGCGGACGGGATGTACATTCTGCTGACCGTGGAAGGCTCCGGTGCGCTGGTCCACGAACTGGAGCGACGCCTGCGCGTTACCGAACCGGTGATCAAGTTCCTCACCGTGCGCGTCGATCTGGAGCAGAAGCGACTCGACAAGATCAAGCAGATCCGGGAAGCCCGCCGCAAGGCGGCGCCTGCGCCGGCGACCCCGGAGGCAGGCAGCGAGCCGGCGCCAGCAACGGCGTAAACCGTCATTGGTCGTTGCTCCCCGTTCGTTGGCAAGAAGACAACGACATGTGTTCGAGAGCGAACGGCCAACGACCAACGACCTTTTAAAGGAGCACCATGGCTGAAGAAACCAACACAGCAGTAGCGACGGCGAACGGCGGGGCAGAGGCTTCGCGGACGGAAACGTCGCGCGCGGAAGGGCCGCGCGGGGCGCGTGGGCCACGTCCGGGCGGTCCCGGCGGGCGCGAGGGGGGACGCAAATACTTTCGCCGCAAGAAGGTTTGCAAGTTCTGCGTCGAGAAGATCGAATCGATAAACTACAAAGACGTTCGCTTGCTGGCGCAATTCGTCGCGGAGAGCGGCAAGATTGTGCCCCGCCGGCTGACGGGAGTCTGCACTCCGCACCAGCGGCGGCTCTCAACGGCAATCAAGCAAGCACGCAACATCGCCCTGCTGCCCTTCGCGGGGAGGGCGTAGACGAAACGTCGTTGGTCTTTGGAGACTATCGACCAAAGACAATGGGGGCGAGTAACGATCCGGATTTGGGTGGCCAACGATCAAAGGCCAACCATCAACGACTGATCTTGGGAGTCATACGATGGAAGTCATTCTCAAAGAAGATGTGGCCAAGCTGGGCTCGCGCGGCGACTTGGTGAAAGTGGCCGAGGGGTACGGGCGCAATTTCCTGCTGCCGAAGAAACTCGCGATTGAAGCCACCACGGCCAATAAGGCTGTCATTGAACAGATGAAGGCTGCGGCGGTTCGGCGCTCGGTTAAGGAGAAGACGCAGGCCGAAGAATTGGCCAAGCAGTTCGAAGGGCTTTCGGTTTCTTTCGAGCGCCGCTCAGGCGAGCACGACCAGCTGTTCGGGTCGGTGACCGCCAGTGATATCGCCGATGCCCTGAACCGGAGGGGCTTTAGCCTCGATCGCCGCAAGGTTCAGCTGCATGAGCCGCTCAAAACCCTGGGCGAGTTCACGGTGCCGGTCAAACTGCACAAAGATGTCACTACGCACCTGAAGGTGGTGATCGAGAAGGAAGCGGTGGTCGAGTAGCCTTCTTTCCTCGATTCCGTACCCGTTCCCGGCTTTAGCATCGGGTTCGATGATTCAAGTTCAGGATATTCCGGGGGGCGCCGCTTTTAGGGTCAAGGTGCGCCCGCGCGGCCCGAGGGATCGGATCACCGGCGCAGTGGGTGACGCGATCAAGCTGAGCCTGGCCGCTCCTGCCGTCGATGGCCGGGCCAACGCCGCCTGCATAAGCTTCCTGGCGGAACTTTTGGACGTTCCGCGTTCTTCCGTTACCATAGCTGCCGGCCAGAACAGCCGAAACAAAGCTATTCGGGTGACTGGACTTGCCGCAGCCGAAGTACGCGCCCGGCTGGGAAAGTAGAGAGCTGCGGCGGGTTGTCGGCGGCTGCCCCAGATTTGCCCGATCGGCTTCATTCCGAGGAATCCCTGGAGCTGCTATAAGAGATCAAGATGCCCGTTGATGCCAAGGCCGGTGAGCGGCATTTGACTTTTGGGGAACGGCTGCACGAGATCCGCACCGGGTTCGAGCTGCCGTTCTGGGTGGCGAATGTCAGCGAACTGTTCGAACGCCTTTCCTACTACGCGGCGTTTGCCTCTCTCGCTCGCTATCTTCACGAGACCCTTCGCTTTCCAGTTGAGCAAGCGAGCAGCCTGACCGGCTTGTTTGGCGGGCTGGTGTGGTTCCTGGCGGTTTTTGGCGGGACTCTGGCGGACCGGCTTGGATTCCGGCGATCGCTTTCGCTGGCTTATCTCATTCTTAGCTGCTCATATTTTCTGATCGGCTCGGTGGGAGCGGCATGGCTCGCTCCGGTGCGGCAGGCAATGCCGCTGGTCGTACTCGTGACCTTTCTGCTCATGCTGCCCGCTTTGGGGATCGCTCTGGTTAAGCCCTGCGTGGTGGGGACAACGGCGCGAGCGTCCAAAGACAACGTGCGCTCGATCGGCTACTCGATCTACTACACGCTGGTCAACATCGGCGGAGCAGCAGGGCCGTATGTGGCTTCCTGGGTGCATCAGCACATGAGCGTGGAGAATGTTTTCCGGGTCGCGGCCCTCAGCGTGTTCCTGATGTTCTTTGCGGTGCTGCTATTTTTCAAAGAACCCCGACGGGCGAATGAAACCGAGACCGTCAGCCTGGCACAGGCAGCGAAGAATTTTCTGACTGTGATTTCCAACCCGCGGTTCATGGCGTTTCTTCTGATTTTCTCGGGATATTGGATTGTTTATTGGCAGGAGTTCATCATACTGCCTCTCTATATTCACCAATACGTGGATCCCAAGGCAGATACGGAACTGCTGCTGGTCACCGGCCCACTCACCGTAATTTCACTGCAGATGGTGGTCAGTTTCATGACCCAGCGGATTCCCGCGTTGCGCGCCATCACGGTGGGAACGCTGGTTTCCGCTTTAGCTTGGATCATCCTCATCGCGCATCCTACCGTGCCCATGGTCGTGCTGGCCCTGTTCACGGTCTCAATCGGCGAAATCATCCAGTCGCCACGATATTACGAATACATCTCGCGGCTGGCGCCCTCGGGGCAGCAGGGCACCTACATGGGATTTGCCTTTCTGCCCATCGGGATAGGATCGCTGATCGGGGGCTGGTTTGGCGGGATGCTGCTGCATCGGTTCGGCGAGGTGGCGCACAGGCCGGCCGAGATTTGGTTGGTGGTGATTGCGGTTGGAGTGGCAACAGCTGGATTGTTGTGGATGTATGACAAGAAGGTAGTCAGTCGGCAGAGTTAATACTCGAGGAAATGAGCGTGTCGACGCCCAAGACCAACCCCGGGTACATGGCTGACCACATTCGGCGCGTGCTGAAGGATGGCGGCTCGGCAGCTCATGCGCAAGAAGTTCAGCGGTTCTTCCAAGAAGAAGTCCAGTCGCGGGGCTGGTATACGGCCGAATTGCGCAGAGTCGCGGTCGATTATCGACGATCCATTCTCATGGAGATGGGGCAGGATTTTCTGGTCAAGGTTGCCGATGATCTGTTTTCCGGTGATGTCCTCGAAAACAAGGTGTTTGCTGTTTGTTTGCTCGAGACACTTGCTGAAGGGTTGGGAGATGCCGAATTCCAACTGGTTCAGAAGTGGTTGGAGCGGATCAGCAGTTGGGCCGACCACGATGCTGTGGTCCATTACTTGATTGCGTCGATGATTAGGGCGAGACCGGCGCGAGCGCGGGTAGTGTTTCGTTGGGCGAAGTCGCCGGACCGCTGGCATCGGCGAGCGGCTTGTGTGGCTCTGATCCAGGGCACGCGCAAGAAGATGTTCTTTCCGGAAATTACCCGCTTATCGGGCGCTTTGTTGTCAGAGGAAGATGAGATCGTCCAGAAGGGGCTGGGATGGCTCTTGCGAGAAACGACTAAATACAATACCCGACGGGCGGTGCCCTATCTCAAGAAAATCCGCAAGGTTGCCCCCCGGCTAGTGCTGCGAACGGCGTGCGAAACGCTGCCCGCTGCCGTGAAGCAAAGTGTTCTCGAGACGAATCAATCGAAATTACGTCAACCTCGAAGGGTTCTCTCCTCTTCCATATCACGCAAGCGCTGAAGCCGAGGTCCAGGGAAGCCGTGGCTTGCCCAATTCGCACAATTCCCTACCCTTGTTTACAATGGGTGTTTACCCATGAACCTTCCGGCCATACAGTCCGCGCTCCGGGAACGCAATATTGATGCGTGGCTGTTTTACGACCATCACCGCCGGGATGCGATTGCTTACCGGGTGCTGGGTTTGCCCGAGAGCCTCATGGTGACGCGGCGCTGGTATTACCTTATTCCAGCGCAGGGTGAACCAGCCAAACTGGTGCACAGAATCGAGGCGGGGCACTTGGATTCGCTGCCGGGAACGAAGCGGCAGTACTCGGCCTGGCAGGAGTTGTTGGAGAACTTAAAGGCGATGCTTGCCGGTCACCGGGATATCGCGATGCAGTATTCGCCGAACAATATGGTCTTCGTGGTCTCGGTGGTGGACGGCGGCACCGTGGAGATGGTGCGCGGGCTGGGCAAAAATGTGATCAGCTCGGCGGATCTGGTGGCTCAGTTCGAAGCTACTCTGACCGAGGAGCAGATTCGGACTCACTATCAGGCGCGGGACGCGGTCGACGCGATCACGGCGGCGGCATTTACCGAAATCGGGCGGCGCGTGCGCCATGGTGGCACCAACGAGCATCAGATGCAGCAGTGGTTCATGGAAGCGTTCACGCGGGAGAACCTGGTCACTGACGACCCGCCTATCGTGGCGGTGAACGGCAACAGCGGGAATCCCCATTATGAGCCGGCGGCGGAGCGGTCGCTTCCCATCCGCGAAGGCGATTTCGTGCTGCTCGATGTCTGGGCGAAGAAGAACGAACCAGGCGCGGTCTATTACGACATCACGTGGAGTGGGTTTGTCGGCAAAGCCGCGTCCGCGCGACAAAGGGAAATTTTCGAGGTTGTGCGTGGAGCGCGAGATGCCGGGATAAGGAAAGTAAAGGGCGCGATTGGCGACGGACGGCCGATTGCAGGCTGGGAGGTGGACCGCGCGGCGCGCGATCACATCAACCAGGCTGGCTTCGGGCAGTATTTCATTCACCGCACGGGACATTCTATTGGAACCGAAGTCCACTCCAACGGCGCCAATATGGATGACTTGGAGATTCACGATGAGCGCCAGATTCTGCCCAACTCGTGCTTTTCCATTGAACCTGGGATTTACCTCCCGGAATTCGGGGTGCGCAGCGAAGTCAATGTGATGGTCCGTCCGGGCTCGGCGGAAGTCACTGGCAAAATTCAGAGCGAGATTGTGATTATCTAGATGGCAAATTCCCCAACCAAAACAGTGGAGCAACCAAAAGCGGCGACTGCGCCGATAACTACCATGTCGGTGGTAGTTCCGGCTTTGGCATGGTTTATACCCGGGGCCGGACACCTGATCCAAAAGCGCTGGATTCGTGGCGTGCTGCTGATGATTTCAGTTGTGGCCTTGTTCCTCTTGGGATTGGCCATGCAGGGCCACGTTTACAAGCCGAATGGGGGAGACATTCTCGACATTCTCGGCTTTGTGGGCGACGTAGGAGCCGGCGGGCTGTACATTCTGGCGCGCGCCAACGATTGGGGGCAGGCGGCGATTGCCCATGCCACCGCCGATTACGGAACCAAGTACCTTATTGTGGCCGGGCTGCTGAACTTCATCGCCGTCGCCGACGCATATCACATTGCCATCGGGAAGAAGTCATGAACCTCGAGTTATCCCATTTCAGCGCGGCTGTCCTGTTTGCCGTCTTTGCCTCCGTTGTTTTCGGAATCACCCAGCGGAATACCTCGCGCGAAATGATCCGCTACGGCCTGTACTGCTTCGCTATGTTCGTGGGCGGGGTGATTGTGGCTGGGTGGGTAATGTGGATATTACGAAGATAGCACTCCGAATTCAGCTCCTGAACGAAATGAGGTACAAGCCGTTTTTCCCTGCCGGATCAGGTCGTGCTCGCAAGGCTGATTGGCGCAATCTCCGCCTCCTGAAATCTTGAGCGCGGAAGCCTACCCCTCCCACACAAAGGCATCGAATACGCGTTTGGTCTCGAATCCCAGCCGCTTGTAGAGATCGACCGCACGATGGTTGGCTTCGGTCACTGTCAGCGACAAGGAGGAAAACTTGCGTTTGCGCAGGTTGGCAGCGGACGAGGCGACGAGAGCCTCTCCGATTCCCTGCGAGCGATACTCGGGCAGAAGGCAGACCTGGGTGACATGACCTACGTCGTAACGGACACGGGAACAGAGAATCACGCCCACTATGTTCTTGAGAGACCTACTGAGCGCAATGAAGGACGACTCCCGATCGAAGGTGCCGCAACCGGGAAACCGGACAATGTTATTCAGGAAACGCAGAGCTCCGCTGAGGGTGCGGTACTGATCGTTGATATCCGAGTCTACGTGTCCCCTATAGGCTGCGGTGATGACGGCAGCCACCGGCTGGTAGTCCTGCTCCGTCCAGGGACGAATTTCAATATTATCGGGCAGCTGCCTCGAGCGCGGCCGGTTTGCGTCAAGTGATTCGACCATGAAGAGGCGCGGGTAACGTTGAAAACCCTGCTCCATGAAGGGGCGCGAGACTATGCCGGATTCGTGGGCCAGCAACTGGGCTTCGACGCGATGGATACCGGGGGACTGCTGCAGAGTTTCGATGACGTGCACGAGCAGCCTTGACTCGATTTCGTGTTGGCTGGGAAGGCGCGAACCATTGCTGTTGGTGACGAATAGATCGCCGATAACGCCTTTATTTCCTTCATAAACAAAAAAGGCGTAGCCGAAGATGCGTCCGCGCTCGATGGCGGCATAACCGGGCAGGATCTTGGCGTCCACATAGCGAAGGATCATCTCGGCCGAACCGGTGTAATCCCAGCACAGCAGGCGCGACCAGACCCTGGTTTC